>NZ_JBIXLM010000003.1:0-172554 GCF_045798545.1 Paeniglutamicibacter sp. ORCA_105
TCTCCGGTTTCACCTCACGCAGCACCCTGCGCGAGGCCTATGGCGCCTCGATCACCGCGACGGTGCGCGACGTCGCGGCCCGCATCAACGAGCCCACGCTGCTGGTGGTCGGCGAGCACGACGAACTGGGATCGATCCGCGCCCAGCGCGCGCTCGCCCGCAGCTTCCCGCGGGCCCGGATGCGGGTCATTGGCGATGTCGGGCACTTGATCCACTACGAAAAGGCGGCCGAGGCCGCATCGCTCATCGAGGACTTCCTGGCCTCCGAGCATCCCTGGGTGCCGCAAGGCATACCGCGCACCACGTACCGTGACCGGATTGCGGGTGTGGCGACAGGCAACCACGCACAGCACAACAACTAGGGCCCGGGCGAACGTCGCGGCACGTCGGCATCAACCGCCGGCATCTGCCACCGGATCGGCCACGGGATCGGCCACCGGATCAGAGGATCCCGTCCGGATCGATGCGAATGGAGACGACGGGCTCCTTCGCCGCGCTGAAGGTGGCGCGCAGGGCGCGCAGGGCAGCGGTGACCGCGGGGCCCTGGGCGTAGGAGAAGAACAACAGCCAACGGTGCTCTCCCTCCCCCAGCAGCACCGGCCCGTGCCGGCGCACCTCATCGCCCACCTCCAGCGCCGCCATGAACTTGTCGGCGGTCGCCGCGGGTCCCTTGACCATGGCGGTGCGCACGGCCGGGGGCAGGCCCAGGGTGCGCCGCTCATCGAGTTCGGCCTCCGCGTAGGCCGCGGCGTCGAAGCGCACCAGGGCGCGCATCGGCTCGCCTGGTTCCCCGGCAACCACCACGGTGCCGCCGCCCGGACGGCCGTCGGCCGCATCGCGCCCGCGGGCCAGGTGCGCGGCACCCATCCAGCGGTTGAGTACTTCCTCGCCGGTGCGCAGCCCTTCGCGGGCCATCATCCGGTCCCCGTCCAGCAGCAGCACCGCCGCGTACCCGTCCTGGGCCACCGGCTCGGCACCCGGGGTTGCCACGACCAGCGCCGGGGTCGCGGGCACGGTGTACAGCGGCTTGGCCCCGGTGGCGGCGACGACCTTGACATGGGGAAAGGCGCGGCCCAGTTCCTCGGCGGTGCGGTCCGCGCCGATGGATGCGGCGCGCAGGCGCATGAATCCGCACTCGACGCAGTTCCAGGGGTTTGCCACCAGTCCGCACCAGCCACAGGCCGGCGCCCCGCGGGCATCGTCAAGGGCCAGCGGGCCGTTGCAGGCGGTGCAGCGGGCGGGGGTGCGGCAACGTTCGCAGCGCAGCGCGGGCATGAACCCGGTCCGTGCCACCTGCACCAGCACCGGCCCGTGGGCCAGCGCCGCCTTGGCCTCGCGCCAGGCGGCCGCGGGGAGCCGGGCCGCGTGCAGCATCGGGTCCCGGTCGGCCTCGAATTCGTCGGAGGCGGCGATGACCCGCGGCGCGTGGGCGCGCAGCAGCTTCCGCTCCGCGACCAGTTCGGCGGCCCAGCCGCTGCGGATCAGCCGCTGGGCCTCGGCGCTTCGCCCTGGTGCAGCAAGCAATAGGCCGGCGTCCTCGATCCCGCACCGCAGCAGCAGCACCTCGCGGGCGTGGTGGTACGGGGCGCGCGGCTCGGCGTGGGAATTGTCGGCATCGTCCCAGATGACGGCCAGGCCCAGGTCCTTCACCGGGGCGAAGGCGGCATTGCGGGTGCCGACCACCAGCCGCGCCTGCCCGCGGGCGACACGCAGGAAGTTGCGGTAGCGGGGGGTCGCGCCGTCCTCGGCGCTGAGCCGGGCGTAGCCGTGCTCGCCGATGCGCTCATCGAGGGTGGCGCAAAGCCGGGTGAGGTCGCGGGCGTCGGGGACAACGATGAGCACGCCGCGTCCGGAGGCCAGGGTCAGTTCGGCGGCCTCGAGCAGCAGCGCCGGCCAGTCCCCGGGCCTGTTGGGCACCGCCGAGAGCACCGCGCGCGGCGCTCCTCCGGTCCGCAGCGCCTGGGCGTAGTCCGCACCGCCGTGGTACTCCGAGAGCAAGGCGGCGGAGGGTTCGACGGGCCCGTGCGGCGAGGGTTCCTCCGCCGGGGATTCGCCGACGGCGTCCTTCTCGGTCTCGACCCTGGCCATGCGGGCAGGGACGGCCGAGCGCAGCACGTCCCAGACCCCGCCGGCATAGCGTTCGGCCACGGCGCGGGCCACTGCAAGCACCGGGGCGGAGAGGACAACCTCCGGTGACACCACGGTGCGCAGCGGCTGCAGCTTGATCCCGGGATCGGAGTGTTCGAGTCTTTCGGCGAGGAGACCTGCCAGTTCCTGCCCGCCAAAGCGAACCTTGACCCGGACCCCGGGTTGCGCCGCCTCGTCGAGCTCGGCCGGCACCAGGTAGTCGAAGGGGCGGTCCAGGTGCGGGACGGGGGAATCGATCACGACCCGGGCGACGGGCAGTTCCTCGGCCATGTTGGGGATGCCTGGCAGCGGGGATGACAGGTCAAAGCCCGCCAACAACGATGGTTGGGCCGAGCGCTCCATGCACCGCACCTCCCCTTTACCCGCCTTGAGAATTACCCTACCGTCGGCATCCGGCCAACCTTGGCCAGCCCGGCCGAACCGCGCTTAACCGCGAATCGGGTGCCGCATCGCCTTGCGGGCGCGACACCCGATTCCCGCCAAACGTCTTCCGGCCGGAGAATCGCCCCTTAGGCGTTGAAGTACGCCTTGAGGGCGTCGACGCGGTCCAGGTTTTCCCAGGTGAAGTCGGCCTCCTCACGGCCGAAGTGGCCGTGCGCGGCGGTCTTCTGGTAGATCGGGCGCTTGAGGTCAAGGTCCTCGATGATGCCCAGCGGGCGCAGGTCGAAGATCTCATTGATCGCGGCGGTGATCTTGGCCGGGTCGACGGTCTCGGTGCCGAAGGTCTCCACGTACAGGCCCACCGGGCGAGCCACGCCGATGGCGTAGGCGACCTGGACCTCGACGCGTCGTGCCAGGCCGGCCGCGACCACGTTCTTGGCCACCCAGCGCATGGCGTAGGCGGCCGAGCGGTCGACCTTCGAGGGATCCTTCCCGGAGAACGCGCCGCCGCCGTGGCGGGCGTAGCCGCCGTAGGTGTCGACGATGATCTTGCGGCCGGTCAACCCAGCGTCGCCCACCGGTCCGCCGATGATGAAGGGGCCCGAGGGGTTCAGGATGATGCGGGTCTCGGAGGTGTCGAGCTGGGTGCCGGCAAGCACTGGGTTGACAACCTCTGCCAACAGGCCGTCCTTCAGGTCCTCCAGCGAGAACTCGGAGGCGTGCTGCGAAGAGACCACGATGGTCTGCACGGAGACCGGCTGGTCCCCGTCGTAGCCGATGGTGACCTGGGTCTTGCCGTCGGGGCGCAGCAGCGACAGCGTGCCGTCCTTGCGGACCTGGGTCAGCCGCTCGGAAAGGCGGTGCGCCAGGTGGATCGGGGTGGGCATCAACGTCGCGGTCTCATCCGACGCGTAGCCGAACATCAGGCCCTGGTCGCCGGCGCCCTGCGCATCGCGCGGGTCAACGGCGGTGCCCTCGCGGACCTCCAGGGAGTTGAACACGCCGTCGGAGATTTCCTGCGACTGCTGCCCGATGGACACCGAGACGCCGCAGCGCGCTCCGTCGAAGCCGTTGGCCGAGGAGTCGTAGCCGATGTCCAGGATGGTGCGGCGCACGATCTCCGGGATCTCCACATAGCCGTCGGTGGTCACCTCGCCCGCCACGTGCACCAGTCCGGTGGTGGTCAGGGTCTCCACGGCGACCCGGGAGTTGGGGTCCTGGGCCAGCATGGCGTCGAGGATGGCATCGGAGATCTGGTCACAGATCTTGTCCGGGTGGCCCTCCGTAACCGATTCGGAGGTGAAGAGGCGTAGCTGCGGGGATTCTAAAGTCACTGTGCCACTCTACCGGTAACAGCACACGCCGCATCGATCCGCGGATCGTCGAGGTCATGTGGAAGTGGCCACACCGTCATGATGACAATTCGTGGCGCACCGCGGCGCTTGATGACGCCGCGCGGAAGCGGACTGGCTCTTCTCCCCGCCGCCGGGGCCGTCAGTGCCGCCGAGCCGGGGCCAGCGCCCGTCCAACCGCATCGATGACGGAGGCGGCCACTTCGTCCTTGGACCCGGAGGCGTGCACCGCGGCGGCGCCGTCGGCGAAGAGGATGGTCACCGAGTTCTCGTCGGTCCCGAAGGTCAGGTTCTCCCCCACCTCGTTGACGACGAGCATTTCACAGCCCTTGCGCTTCAGCTTCGCCGCCCCGTACTCGAGCACTCCCGCCTCCGCGTCGCCGGTCTCCGCGGCAAAGCCCACGATCAGCGGCGGCAGGTCGCCCGTGCAGCCCGCGGCGGTTCGGTCGGCAACCAACGTTGCCAGGATGTCCGGGTTGCGCACCAGGGTGATCACCGGGTCGGCGTGGTCGTCGGATTTCTTGATCTTCGAATCCACGTATTCGGCAGGCCGGAAGTCGGCGACCGCTGCGCTCATGATCAGCGCATCTGCGCCTCGGGCGGCCTCGGTGACGGCCACCTGCAGCTGTCGGGCGGTGGAGGCCGTGCTGAGTTCGACGCCCGCAGGTGCAGGCACATCCATGTGGGCGGCGATGAAGCGGACGGTGGCGCCGGCGGCAAGTGCTGCCTTGGCCAGGGCGATGCCCTGCCGGCCCGAGGAGCGGTTGCCCAGGTAGCGCACGGGGTCCAGCGGCTCGCGGGTGCCTCCGGCGGAAATCGCGACGATCTTCCCGGCCAGCGGAGAGGTGGCCCCTGCAGCCGAGTCCACCGCACCCGCCGCATCGGGAAGGGACGCACCCGGCGTTCCCTCCAGATACGGCGCGAGGGCCGCGAAGATGTCCTCGGGTTCGGGGAACCGGCCGGCACCGGAGTCCTTGCCCGTCAGGCGTCCGACGGCGGGCTCGATCACGTGCACGCCGCGGCTGCGCAGCACTGCCACGTTGGCGACGGTGGCGGGGTGCTCCCACATTTCGGTGTGCATGGCCGGGGCCATGACCACCGGGGCGCCAGTGGCCAGCAGCGTGCCGGTGAGCAGGTCGTTGGCCATACCGGCGGCGGCCCGCGCCATGACGTCCGCCGTGGCGGGTGCGATGACCACCAGGTCCGCTTCCTGCCCGAGGCGGACATGGTTGACGGTGTCCACCGCCTCGAAGACGCTGGTGCGCACCGGGCGTCCGCTCAGCGCCTCCCAGGTCGCAAGGCCGACAAATTCGAGCGAGGCTGCCGTGGGGATGACGTCGACCTGGTGGCCGGCCTCCTTAAACAGCCGTAGCAGCAAAGCTGCCTTGTAGGCGGCGATCCCTGCGGATACACCTAGGACAATGCGCTTCACTGCTACCACCGATGCGTTAGTGCGTCGCGCCGGCCCGGGGGCTGTGGCCCGTTACGGCCGCACCTCCCAGGTGCGCCGGCACCCACGCGTTGTAATCGTTTGCGGCCGAGTGGCTACTCGGCGGCTTCCTCGATCTTCGAGACGTTGAGCATGCCCTCGTTGATTTCGCGCAGGGCGATGGACAGCGGCTTTTCGTTCAGGCGGGTGTCGACCAGCGGGCCGACGTACTCGAAGAGGCCCTCGTGCAGCTGGGCGTAGTACGCGTTGATCTGGCGTGCGCGCTTGGCGGAGTTGATCACCAAGGCGTACTTCGAATCGGTGGTGGTCAGCAGCGAGTCGATGGACGGGCTGATGATGCCTTCAAGGTTCGTGTTCACGAAGCCTCCAAATAACTAGATGGTGGATCAAGACGTAAGGGGGTACTGCATCCGCCGGGACGCGGCGGGTCTTGCACAAAAGTTTTTTTAGCGTGCGTGCGGGGTCAGCCCCATGAGGGTCACCAGCTCGTTTGCGGCCCGCGAAATGTCGTCGTTGACGATGGTCACGTCAAATTCCGATTCCGCGGCAAGTTCCAGTTTAGCGGTTTCCAGCCGGCGCTGCTGCTCCTCGGGGGTTTCGGTGCCGCGGCCCACAAGTCGGCGCACCAATTCCTCCCAGCTGGGAGGGGCCAGGAACACGAATGTCGCTTCCGGCAAATTCTCTTTCACCTGGCGTGCGCCCTGCAGGTCGATCTCCAGCAGCACCCGCTTCCCCGCGGCCACCGCCTCCTGGACCTTGGTGCGGATGGTGCCGTAGCTGTTCTGGCCGTGCACGACTGCCCACTCGAGCATTTCCCCGTTTTCGACCAGTTCGCCGAACTTCTCCGGACCCACGAAGAAGTAGTGCACACCGTCGACTTCGCCCGGGCGCGGGTTGCGCGTCGTGGCGGAAACCGAGAGCCACACCTGGGGATAGTTGTCGCGAATGTAGGTGGAGATCGTTCCCTTCCCTACGGCCGTGGGACCGGCGAGGACTGTGACCGCGGGGTGGGGGCTAACCGTCATGGTGTGCTTCGTTACTCTTTCGTTTTGGGTGGCGATTGCTGGAAATGATCCACCAATGCGATGCGCTGTTTGCGCCCCAGCCCGCGCAGGCGTCGGCTGGGTGAGATGCCTAGTCTATCGATAAGCGTGTGGGCGCGGATTTCGCCGACGCCCGGGACCGACTCCAGCAGGTCCATGACCCGCAGTCGTCCGATGGCCTCGTCGTGGGGAACGAGGTCCAGGAGTTCATTGATGCCCAGCTTGCCGGCGCCGAACTGGTTCTTGATTTCGGCCCGGCGCGTGCGGGCCGCCAACGCCTTTGCCCGTGCGCGAATACGGTCCTCGTCTGAGAGTTCTCGCAGTACCATGCCTTTTGCCGCCGTTCCATCTATTGGGTCAAGCACCAGGGCAACAAGCCCTGAACTGAAGATAACTAATGATGGGCCTCGATGCAATGGTTAATCGCGCTGTGGCTACCGCTAATGCGTGAACGGGTGGCAAATTCCGGTCGTGGGGCGGGTTACCGGGACAGGGGTGTAAGCAAGATCATCCCGCATTCTTCTCCCGGGGTTCGATGCGCGCCCCACATGCACCGATGTGCCACTCGCCCGGCGCCGGGACGGATCGGGCCATCGCCTGGTTCCGCCTGGCCGATTCGTCCGTCCCCGAGGTGCCCGGGAAGGGACGACAATGCCCCCGGCGCGACCCACTGGGTGGGTGTGCCGGGGGCATTGACATGGAACCTATACCGGTTGCACGGGGATCCCGTGGCTAGAGCAGCGAATCCCGGGTTGCCGCGGCGGCGTCGCGCAAGGCCCCTGCGTCGGGACCGGCCTTGAGCACGTCGCGGCTGGAGGTGCCGAGCACCTGCGGCCAGAACGCGCCGAACGACGCCTTCATGTCCGCACCCGTTGCGCCCTGGGCGCCGAGGCCCGGTGCCAGGATCGGGGCGTTGGAGGCGGCCAGGTCGATGCCCAGCTCCTCCAATGCCGCGCCCACGGTGGCGCCGATGACCAGTCCGGTGGACCCGAACGGGGTCGCACCGGCATTCTCGGCGGCCACCTGTCCGATGATGCCCTTGGCCACGGAGTCGGCGCCGCCGACGTGCTGCACGGACTTGCCTTCCGGGTTGGAGGTCAGGCCCAGGACGAACACTCCGCGGCCGGTGGCCGCAGCGAGGTCAAGGGCAGGACGCAGCGACCCGTAGCCCAGGTACGGGCTCAGCGTCACGGCATCGGCGGCCAGCGGGCTGCCCTCCCCCAGCCAGGCATCCGCGTAGGCGGCCATGGTGGAGCCGATGTCCCCGCGCTTGGCGTCGGCGATGGACAGGACGTGGCCCTGGGCGCACAGCGCCAGGGTTTCCTCCAGCACCGCCAGGCCGCGCGAGCCGTGGCGTTCGTAGAGTGCCACCTGCGGCTTGAGTGCCGCTACCTGGCCGGCCAGGGCCTCGACCACGGTGAGTGAGAAGCTGCGCAGCCCGTGCACGTCGTCCCCCAGCCCCCAGGCCGCCAGCAGCGACGGGTGCGGGTCGATGCCCACGCACAGCGGACCGTGCTCGGCCATGGCAGCCGCAAGCCGCTGCCCGAAGGGGGCGCGGGCGGCCGCCGCGGCCGCCCGTGCCTCGGCGCTAGGCATTGGCGCCGTCCCGATTCACCGCGGCAGCTGCGGCGTTTGCCTCGGCAACGCCGGCGGCCTGCAGGGTCTTGGCGTGCTCCTGCAGCGAGGTGACGGTCCACTCGAAGTGGCGCATCGCATCGATCGCCTGGATCGCGGCGCCGAATTCGGCGACGGTGGTGATGATCGGGGTGCCCACCGAGACGGCCGCGGCGCGGATCTCGTAGCCGTCCCCGCGTGCCTCGCCGCCCGAGGGGGTGTTCAGGATCATTGCGATCTCCCCCTCGGTGATCAGGTCGACGATGTTGGACTCGCCCTCGACCGAACCCTCGCGGACCTTGCGGACCACGGTGGACGGGATGCCGTTGCGGCGCAGCACCTCGGCGGTGCCGCCGGTGGAGATGATCTCGAACCCGATGTCGGCCAGGTGCTTGACCGGGATCACGATGGAGCGCTTGTCGCGGTTGGCGACCGAGACAAAGACCTTGCCCTTGGTCGGCAGCGGGTTGTTGGCAGCGGCCTGGGACTTGGCGAAGGCCGTGTCGAAGTACTTGTCGATGCCCATGACCTCGCCGGTGGAGCGCATTTCCGGGCCGAGCAGCGAGTCGACGACCTTGCCCTCCGGGGTGCGGAAGCGGGCGAAGGGAAGCACGGCTTCCTTCACCGAGACCGGTGCGCCCTCGGGCAGGTTGGCACCGTCGCCGGATTCGGGCAGCATCTTGTGCACCGAGCGCAGGTGGGCGATGGACACGCCGACCCCGATCATCGCCGCGGCCTTGGCCAGCTGCACGCCGGTGGCCTTGGAGGTGAACGGCACGGTGCGCGAGGCGCGCGGGTTGGCCTCGATCACGTAGAGCACATCGGACGCCAACGCGAACTGGATGTTGATCAGCCCGCGCACGCCCACGCCCTCGGCGATGGCGCGGGTGGCTTCGACCACGCGGTCGCGCACGTCCCGGCCCAGGGTGATGGGGGGCAGCACGCAGGCGGAGTCGCCGGAGTGGATGCCGGCCTCCTCGATGTGCTCCATGATGCCGCCGACGTAGAGGTCCTTGCCGTCGAACAGGGCGTCGACGTCGATCTCGATGGCGTCCTCGAGGAACCTGTCCACCAGCACCGGGTGGTCCTCGGTGATCTCGGTGGCGTTCTTGATGTAGCGGGCGAGGTTGGCCTCGTCGTACACGATCTCCATGCCGCGCCCGCCCAAAACGTAGGAGGGGCGGACCAGGACCGGGTAGCCGATCTCGTCGGCGATGCGCTTGGCTTCCTCGAAGGAGACGGCGGTGCCGTTCTTCGGGGCGATGAGCCCGCCGGCATCCAGCACGCGCTGGAAGGCGCCGCGGTGCTCGGCCAGGTCGATGGCCTCCGGCGAGGTGCCCAGGATCGGCACGCCAGCGTCTGCCAGTTCCTGCGCGAGCTTCAGCGGGGTCTGCCCGCCGAGCTGCACGAACACGCCCAGCACCCCGCCGGTGGATTCCTCCGCGTGGATGACCTCCAGCACGTCCTCGAGCGTCAGCGGCTCGAAGTACAGGCGGGTGGAGACGTCATAGTCGGTGGAGACGGTTTCCGGGTTGCAGTTGACCATCACGGTCTCGTAGCCGGCATTGCGCAGCGCCATGGTGGCGTGCACGCAGGAGTAGTCGAACTCGATGCCCTGGCCGATGCGGTTCGGGCCCGAGCCCAGGATGATGACCGAGGGCTTCTCGTGCAGCGCGACCTCGGTCTCCTCGTCGTAGGAGGAGTAGTGGTACGGGGTGAAGGCCTCGAACTCGGCGGCGCAGGTGTCGACGGTCTTGAACACCGGGCGGATGCCCAGGGCATGGCGGATCCCGCGGACCACGGCCTCGGTCTTGTTGGTGAGCTTGGCGATCTGCGCGTCGGAGAAGCCGTGGCGCTTGGCCTCGCGCAGCACGTCCTCGTTGAGGTCCGGGTTGGAACCGATCATCGCGGCGGTCTCGTTGATCAGCGCGAGCTGGTCAAGGTACCACGGGTCGATCGCCGTCTTCTCAAAGACCTGCTCGATGGTGGCCCCGCCCAGCAGGGCGCGCTGCACGTTGTACAGGCGCTTGGTGGAACCCTTGACCGAGTCCTCGAGAAGCTGTTCGATCTCGAAGTCCATCGGCTTGTTGAACTCGATTTCGCTGCCCTTCTGCTCCAGGGAGCGCAGGGCCTTCTGCAGGGCCTCGGTGAAGTTGCGGCCGATGGCCATGGCCTCGCCGACCGACTTCATCGTGGTGGTCAGCGTGGCGTCGGCCGCGGGGAACTTCTCGAAGGCGAAGCGCGGGACCTTCACCACGACGTAGTCAAGGGCCGGCTCGAAGGCCGCGGGGGTCTTGAGCGTGATGTCGTTGGGGATCTCGTCCAGGGTGTAGCCCAGCGAGAGCTTGGTGGCGATCTTCGCGATGGCGAAGCCGGTGGCCTTGGAGGCCAGCGCGGAGGAACGCGAAACGCGCGGGTTCATCTCGATGACCACGATGCGCCCGGTGTCCGGCTCGATGGCGAACTGGATGTTGCAGCCGCCGGTGTCCACGCCAACCTCGCGGATGACCGCGATGGAGATGTCGCGCAGCTTCTGGTACTCGCGGTCGGTCAGGGTCATGGCCGGGGCCACGGTGATCGAGTCGCCGGTGTGCACGCCCACGGGATCAAAGTTCTCGATGGAGCAGATGACCACGACGTTGTCGTTCTTGTCGCGCATCATTTCCAGCTCGTACTCCTTCCAGCCCAGGATCGACTCCTCCAGGAGCACCTCGGTGGTCGGCGAGTACTGCAGGCCGGCACCGGCGATGCGGCGCAGGTCCTCGGCGTTGTACGCCATGCCCGAGCCCAGGCCGCCCATGGTGAAGGAGGGGCGCACCACGACGGGGTAGTTCAGTTCCTCGACCGCGGCGAAGGCCTGGTCCATGGTGTGCACAATGACGGACTTGGCCGACTCGGCGCCGCAGCGCTCCACGACGCCCTTGAACTTCTCGCGGTCCTCGCCGAGTTCGATGGCCTCGATGTTGGCGCCGATGAGCTCGACGTTGTACTTTTCCAGCACGCCCGCCTTGTCAAGGGCGATGGCGGTGTTCAGTGCGGTCTGTCCGCCCAGGGTCGGCAGGATCGCGTCGGGGCGCTCCTTGGCGATGATCTTCTCCACGACCTCCGGGGTGATCGGCTCGACATAGGTGGCGTCGGCGAACTCCGGGTCGGTCATGATGGTGGCGGGGTTCGAGTTGACCAGGATGACCCGCAGGCCCTCCTCCTTGAGCACCCGCAGCGCCTGGGTGCCGGAATAGTCGAACTCGGCTGCCTGGCCGATGACGATCGGCCCGGAGCCGATGACCAGGACTGACTTGAGGTCTTCGCGCTTCGGCATTACTTCTCTCCCTGGGTGGATGCGGTGGCGGCGGTGTTCTTGGCCGCGCGCATGTTGGTGATGAACCTGTCGAACAGGTGGCTGGCGTCGTGGGGCCCGGAGGCCGCCTCGGGGTGGTACTGCACCGAGAAGGCGGGAATGTCCAGGCAGGCCAGGCCCTCGACGACGGAGTCGTTGAGCGAGATGTGGGACACCTCTACGCGGCCGAAGCGCTCCAGCGGGGCGTTTGCTGCGCCCTCGCGGGGTGCGTCGACGGCGAAGCCGTGGTTCTGGCTGGTGATCTCCACCTTGCCGGTGGCCTTGTCCAGCACCGGCTGGTTGATGCCGCGGTGGCCGAAGCGCAGCTTGTAGGTGCCGTAGCCCAGGGCGCGGCCCAGGATCTGGTTGCCGAAGCAGATGCCGAAGTACGGGATCTTCGCGTCGAGCACCTGGCGGACCAGTTCCACCTGGGTGGCTGCCGTGGCCGGGTCACCGGGGCCGTTGGAGATGAACACGCCGTCGGCGCCGAGGGCCGCCACGTCCTCGAAGGTGGCGTTGTGCGGCAGCACGTGGACGCGCACCCCGCGCTCGGCGAAGCGCTGCGGGGTCATCGCCTTGATGCCCAGGTCGATCGCGGCGATGGAGAACAGCGGCTCTCCGGCGAAACCGTGGTCCTTGGGCTCGACGGTGTACCCCTGGCTGGTGGAGACCAGTGCGGAGAGGTTCTGTCCCTCCATGGACGGCTGGGCGTTCACTGCCGCCACCAGCTCTTCCACGGACGCCTTGGCGGCGTCGCCGGAGAAGATGCCGGACTTCATGGCGCCGCGGTCACGCAGGTGGCGGGTCAGGGCGCGGGTGTCGACCTGCTGGATGCCCACGACGTCGTAGGCCCGCAGTTCCTCGTCGAGGCTGCGCTGGGCGCGCCAGTTCGAGGGGCGGCGCGCGGCGTCGCGGACCACGTAGCCGGCGGCCCAGATGCGGTTCGATTCGGCGTCGTCGTCGTTGACCCCGGTGTTGCCGATGTGCGGGAAGGTCTGCACGATGATCTGGCGGGCGTAGGAGGGGTCGGTGAGGGTCTCCTGGTAGCCGGACATGCCGGTGGAGAAGACCGCTTCGCCCAAGGCGGTGCCGATGGCGCCGTAGCTACGGCCGCGGAAAACCCGTCCGTCTTCGAGCACCAAGAGGGCTTGCTCGGTTCCCTGTACTGCTGTCACTGGTTTTCCTTTGTTTCGGCGGGTGGTTGCGTGTCGTTGGTTCCGGTGCCTGCCAGCGCGGCGATCCGCGCGGCGAGGTCCGGGAGTTCTTGGTGGTAGCGGGGGCGGAAGCCGGTGTCCACGGCCATGGTGCCCAGCACCCAGCTGATGACCAGCAGTCCGTCCTTCTCCACGAATTTCCCTGCCATGCCGCTGGCCCGGGAAACCCCGGTCAGGTCGTGGGCGGGGATGAAGAGGTCGGCTGCCCCGCGGCGGGCCAGCAGCACGCCGGCAGCGTGGATGGACAGGTCCGCGTTGGTGCGGATGCCCAGCCGGTGCGCGGCGATGCGGTCAAGCCAGTCCCCGGCCGTGGTGGTGCACACGTAGATGCCCTCGGCACTGTCCCCGAGTTGCGCGCCCAGGGCGGGGGCGCCGTCGGCGTCCTCGGGAACCGGGCTCGGGGCCGGCACCGATGCCTGGCGGCGCAGGCGGTTGCGCCAACCCAGCAGGATCAGCGCCACCATCAGCACCACGATCGCCAGGGTGATGACCACGGCTGCCGTGTACTGGCCCATTTAGGCGGCCTCGGTGGGCCGCGGGGTGTTCAACGCTCCGCCCAGCACCGTGGGGTGGCCGTGGAAGAACACCGCGGTGACCTTGCCCGGCAGCGTGAGCCCCTTGAACGGGGAGTTCCGGCCCTTGGTGGCCATCGCGAACGGGTCCACAACCCAGCGCGCGTCGGCATCCACGATGGTGATGTTGGCGGGTTCGCCCACGGCCAGCTCGCGGCCCTGGTCCTCAACCCGACCGATGGCCGCCGGGGCGGTGGAGGTGATGCGCGCGAAGTCGGCCCAGGTGATCATGCCCGTTTCGATCATGGTGTGCTGCACCACCGAGAGCGCTGTTTCCAGCCCGGTCATGCCCATGGCCGCGGCGGCCCACTCGCATTCCTTCGCCTCGGAGGGGTGCGGTGCGTGGTCGGTGCCGATGACGTCGATGGTCCCGTCGGCCAGACCGGCGCGCAGCGCCATGACGTCCGCCTCGCGGCGCAGCGGCGGGTTGACCTTGTAGACCGGGTCGTAGCTCTTGACCAGTTCGTCGGTGAGCAGCAGGTGGTGCGGGGTGACCTCGGCGGTGACGTTCACGCCGCGGGACTTGGCCCAGCGGATGATTTCCACGCTCCCGGCGGTGGAGACGTGGCAGACGTGCAGGCGGGAGCCCACGTGTTCGGCCAACAGCACGTCGCGGGCGATGATCGATTCCTCGGCGACGGCCGGCCATCCGGCTAGGCCGAGTACCGCGGAGACCTCGCCCTCGTTCATCTGGGCCCCCTCGGTGAGGCGCGGTTCCTGGGCGTGCTGGGCGACGACGCCGTCGAAGGCCTTCACGTATTCCAGGGCGCGGCGCATGATCAGCGGGTCGAAGACGCAGATGCCGTCGTCGGAGAAGACGCGGACCTGCGCGCGGGAGTCGGCCATCGCGCCGATTTCCGAGAGTTGGTCACCGGCCAGGCCCACGGTGACCGCACCGACCGGGCGCACATCGACCCAGCCCGAGCGCTTGCCCAGCGACCAGACCTGCTCGACGACCCCGGCGGTGTCCGCCACGGGGTTGGAGTTGGCCATGGCGTGCACGGCGGTGAAGCCGCCCAGTGCGGCGGCACGCGTGCCGGTTTCCACGGTCTCGGCGTCCTCGCGGCCGGGTTCGCGCAGGTGCGTGTGCACATCGACCAGGCCGGGCAGGGCGATCTGGCCGGCGGCCTCGATGACCGTGGCGGTGGCGGCCGCTGCGTGCGTTGCGGCGTCGGTGCCGAGGGCGACGATGACGCCGTCCTGGATGAGGATGTCGCTGGCTTCGTGGCCCAGCGGCTTGGCGCCGCGGATGAGATAGGCGTTGTTGGTGGTGCTCATGAGGATTGGCTCCCGTTTCTTGACAAGTTCTTTAGAGGCCGGCGGGACGCTGCTGGTCCCCCGATAGCAATAGGTACAGCACGGCCATGCGCACCGCGACACCGTTGGCCACCTGGGCCAGCACGGTGGAGCGGGGCGAGTCGGCTGCGGCCGAGGAGATTTCCAGGCCGCGGTTCATCGGGCCCGGGTGCATGATGATGGTTTCGGTCCCGGGCTGCACATCCAGCGCCGCCAGCCGGGCGTCGTCGAAGCCCCAGAGGCGCGAGTACTCGCGGGTGTTGGGGAAGAAGGAGTCGTGCATGCGCTCGCCCTGCACGCGCAGCATCATCACGGCATCGACGCCGGTGGCCAGCGTGGCGTCCAGGTCGTAGCTGATGGTGCACGGCCAGGCGTGCGAGCCGTGCGGCAGCAGGGTCGGCGGGGCCACCATGGTGACCTCGGCGCCCAGGGTGCGCAGCAGCCAGAGGTTGGAGCGGGCGACCCGGGAGTGCAGGATGTCCCCGACGATGGCGACCTTCATGCCGGAAAGATCGGCCCCCAGCGAGCCCTCCCCGCGGACCTTGGACCAGTGGGCGCGCAACGTGAACGCGTCGAGCAGTGCCTGGGTGGGGTGTTCGTGGGTGCCGTCCCCGGCGTTGACCACCGGGGCGTCGATCCAGTCGGTGGCGGCCAGTCGGGCCGGGGCCCCGGAGGCGCCGTGGCGGATGACCACCGCGTCCGCGCCGATGGCCTGCAGCGTCTGGGCGGTGTCCTTGAGCGATTCGCCCTTGGAGACCGAGGAGCCCTTCGCGGAGAAGTTGATCACGTCGGCGCTCAGGCGCTTGGCCGCGGCCTCGAAGGAGATGCGGGTGCGGGTGGAGTCCTCGAAGAAGAGGTTGACCACGGTGCGGCCGCGCAGCGCCGGAAGCTTCTTGACCTCGCGGGTGCCCACGGCGGCCATTTCCTCGGCGATGTCGAGGATGCGGATGGCGTCGGCGCGCGAGAGATCAAGGGTGGAGAGCAGGTGTTTCATGCGTGGGCCTCGATGACGACCTCGTTGTTGTTCTCCCCGTCGACCTCGGAAAGGTGCACGCGCACCTTTTCGGTGGTCGCGGTGGGAAGGTTCTTGCCGACGTGGTCGGCGCGGATGGGAAGTTCGCGGTGGCCGCGGTCAACCAGCACCGCCAGGCGGACGATGCGCGGGCGGCCCAGGTCGGCGATGGCGTCCAGGGCGGCGCGGATGGTGCGCCCGGAGTAGAGCACGTCGTCGACCAGCACCACGACCTTGTCGTCGATGCCGCCGGCCGGAAGGCGCGTGGGCACCGGGGTGCGGGTGGTGGAGTGGCGGAGGTCGTCGCGGTACATCGTGACGTCGAGTTGCCCGGTGATGGCCCGGGCGTCCAGGCCCGGCTCGGTGGCGGCGATGCGCTGCGCCAACCGCTGGGCCAGGGGGAAGCCGCGGGAGGGAATGCCCAGGAGCACCAGGTCTGCCGTTCCCTTGTTCGCCTCGATGATTTCGTGGGCGATGCGGGTGATGACCCGATCGATGTCTTCGCTGGAGAGGACAATCCGGGCACTGACGGGCGCCGTGGCACGGGCATGGTTCTGCTCGTTGCTCATGTGCGGCCTCCTTCCCCGCCTCACTGGACGGAATTTAAAGGTTGCTTGCTCCATCAAAATTAGCACAGCGGGTGCTCCACGTAGGATTTGAGACATGCGCGTTACCTCACAGCCCCCGGAGCCCTCCCCCAATCCCGCACTGCACGATCCGTGGACCGGCGGCACCGCCCCGGGCTCCATGCCCGCGCAGGCGCCGCCCGGCGCCCCGCCAACCCGCCCCGGGGGCGTCGTCACGCTGGCTCTGGTGGTGTGCACGTCAGTGCTGCTGGCCGTTGCCTGGTTCCTCTCCGGGGTCTTCGGATCCGGCACGGTGCTGTGGCTCGGCGCCCTGGCGATGGTCCCCCTGGCACTGTGCCTGTTGGGGCTGCGCTGGGTGGATCGCTGGGACCCGGAACCGCGCTCACTGTTGGCCCTGGGGCTGCTGTGGGGCGCGGGCGCCTCGGTGGCCGGATCGTTGCTGGTGGGAGACGTGTTCATGGAGCTGTTCTTCGACCCGGCCGGACGGCTTGAGATGGACCTCTTCGGCGCGGTGGTGCAGGCGCCGATCGTGGAGGAGCTGGCCAAGGGCGCCGGTGTGCTGCTGATCTTCTGGATCAACCGCGCGCATTTCGACGGGCCCATTGACGGGATCGTCTACGGCGGCATCGTCGGCGCCGGCTTCGCGTTCACCGAGAACATCCTGTACTTCGGTTCCAGCTATGCCGACCCGGGGACGCCGGGCGAACTGGCCACGGTCTTTGTGCTGCGCGGGCTCTTCTCCCCCTTCGCCCACGTGATGTTCACCGCCTGGACGGGTTTTGCCCTGGGGCTGTGCGCCGAACGCGGCAGGCGGGGCAGGTGGCCGCTGTATCTGCTCATGGGCCTTGTCCCGGCGATGATCGGGCACTTCCTCTGGAACGGCGGGGTCGGCATCTTCTTCACCGACTTCCTGAGCTTCTATTTCCTGTTGCAGGTTCCCCTGTTCATGGCCGCCGTGATCGCCGTGGTGCTGTTGCAGCGGGCCGAGCGGAAGCTGACGCAGCGGCGCCTTGCCGACTACCGGGATGCCGGGTGGTTCACCGACGCGGAGGTGGCGATGTTTGCCACGCCCGCGGGCCGGCGCCGGGCCAGGCAATGGGCGGCAGGAATCGGCCGGAGCCGCCACATGAAGCAATTCACCACCACCGCCATGAACCTTGCCGCGGTCCGCCAGCGGATCGTTGCAGGCCACGGCTCCGGGACGGACCTGGCCCGGGAGACCGCGCTGCTGCATCAATCCCACCGGCAACGGGCACAGCTGCTCATCGGCCCAAAGCCCGGGTCCGCGGGACGGTAACCGGGCGGGTGAACGGGAACGGCGGTGGATGCCCGGGCATCCACCGCCGCCATTCCCCGGCCCACCCGGCTCCTTCCACGCCTCTGGCCGTCCGGCATGCGGCGTCTGTCTATTGGAAGAGTGTCTATTGGAAGAGCTGTCCCACCCGCGAGAGGGTGGTGATCACCCCGTAGGCCAGCGGCACGCCGACCAATAGCCAGCCGAAGACCAGCCGGCCCACGGCCGGGTTCACCGGAACGTCCGCTGCATCGATGGGATCGGGCTGTTGCGTCGACATCTAGGCTCCCTTGGTGGTGGCGGGGGCGAGTTCTTCGCCCGGCTCGTGGAATTTCGGATCCACCGGCTTGATGAGCGTGGTGGCGATGAAGCCGATGACCAGCAGCACCACCATGGTCAGCAGCACCGGAAGATAGTTGTGGGCACTCATGGTGCCCGGTTTGCCCTGCAGGTCCAGCAGTCCGTTGACGATCAGCGGCCCGGCGATGCCGGCTGCCGACCAGGCGGTGAGCAGGCGCCCGTGGATCGCGCCGACCTGGAAGGTGCCGAAGAGGTCCTTGAGGTAGGCGGGAGCGGTGGCGAAGGAGCCGCCGTAGAAGCTGATGATCACCACCGCCATGGCCACGAAGAGCAGCATCGAGCTGCCGCCGAAGAAGGCGAGCACCACGTAGAAGAGTGCGCCGATGCCCAGGTAGACCATGTAGATGCGCTTGCGGCCGATCACATCCGAGGTGCTGGACCAGATAAAGCGCCCGGCCATGTTGCCGATGGAAAGCATCCCCACGAATCCGGCGGCGACCGCCGCATTGACAGCGGAGTTCCCATCGGCGCCGCGGAAGAAGTCCTGGATCATCGGGGAAGCCTGTTCGAGGATCCCGATGCCGGCGGTGACGTTGAGGAACAGCGCCGTCCAGACCAGCCAGAAGCTGCGCGTCTTGATGGCGTTTGCAGCAGAGACGTGGCCGGTGGTGACCATGGCCGAAGACTTGGTCTTGGAGTCGTCCCAGCCGCGCGGCTTCCAGCCCGGTGCCGGGACACGGATGTTGGCTACCCCGTACATCATCACCACGAAGTAGACCACGCCGAGGGTCAGGAAGAGCTTGCCGACCGAGGCGCCCGAGGCGATCCAGTCGGCACCGTCGCTGACCGGGTCGAAGCCATCGAAGGCCTTGAGCAGCGCGGTGGACATGGGCGAGGCGATCAGCGCCCCGCCGCCGAAGCCCATGATCGCCATGCCGGTGGCCATGCCCGGGCGGTCGGGGAACCACTTCATGAGCGTGGAGACCGGAGAGATGTAGCCGATGCCCAGCCCGATGCCGCCGATGACGCCGTAGCCCAGGTAGAGCAGCCAGAGCTGCCCGGTGAAGATGCCGGCCGCGCCGACCAGGAAGCCTGCACCCCAGAAGGAGGCGGCAACGAACATCGACTTCCGCGGTCCGCTGCGCTCCACCCAAGTGCCCATGAAGGCAGCCGAGAGGCCCAGCATCACGATGGCGATCGAGAAGATGACGCCGATGGCGGTTTGCGAGACCTCGAAGTGGCCGATGAGTGCAGATTTGTACACGCTGGTGGCGTAGGCCTGGCCGATGCACAGGTGCACCGCCAGGGCCGCAGGCGGGATCAGCCAGCGGTTGAAGCCCTCAGGTGCGAGGGAACGGGAGCGGTCAAGCCAATTCAACGGTTTCTCCTCTGGACGCGGTGGATGCGGGGGTGATGCCGGGGACCGAACCAAGCAGTTGCCGGTTTCCGTGGCCCAAGCACACAGTGTGGCACATTTCACCTCGCCCGTGTCGTTGCCCACGCCGTGCGCCCTGCGCTGCAGGTTATCCGTTGACGTGGCGCATTGCCGCTTAACGGCGGCGGCCGGCGGGATGCCCGAATGGTTCGGGATCCCGCCGGCCGGCGGTGCTGGAGAAGAGTTGGGCGACTAGGCCAGCAGCGTTGGCTTCATCTGCTGGATGCGTCCGAGCAGGCCATTGACGAACTCCGGGGACTCGTCGGTGGACAACTCGCGGACCAGGGCAACGGCCTCGGCCACGGCAACGCCGTCGGGCACGTCGTCGTTGTACAACAACTCCCAGGTGCCGATGCGCAGCGCGGTGCGGTCCACCGTGGGCATGCGTTCCAGGGTCCAGCCCTTGGAGTAGGAGGAAAGGACCTCGTCGATCCTATCCAGCTCGCTCATGACGCCCTCGATGAGGGTGACGGTGTACTCGTTGATGGTGATGTCCGTGGCTTCACGGCGCAAACGCATGGCTGCCAGTGGCGAGACATCGCGTTGTTCGGCTTCGAAAAGGATGTCAAGTGCCCGGCGGCGGGCCTTGGCGCGTGCGCTCACTAGGAGACACGCCCCAGGTAATCGCCGGTGCGGGTGTCGACCTTGACCTTGGTGTTCTGCTCAACGAAGAGCGGCACCTGGATCTCGACACCGGTCTCCAGCGTTGCGGGCTTGGTGCCTGCCGAGGAGCGGTCGCCCTGCAGGCCCGGTTCGGTGTAGGTGATCTCGAGGACGACCGAGGCCGGCAGCTCGATGTACAGCGGAAGGCCCTCGTGCATGGCGATGGTGGCGGTCTGGCTTTCCAGCATGTAGCCGGCCTGGTCGCCCACGACGGTGCCCGGAACGGTGATCTGGTCATAGTCGCTCAGGTCCATGAACACGAAGTCTTCGCCGTCCTGGTACAGGTACTGGTAGTCGCGGCGGTCAACGGTCGCGGTCTCGATCTTGGCGCCGGCGTTGTACGTCTTGTCGACGACCTTGCCGGTGAGCACGTTGCGCATCTTGGTGCGCACGAAGGCGCCGCCCTTGCCCGGCTTCACGTGCTGGAAGTCAATGATGGTCCAGAGCTGGCCCTCGATCTTGAGGACCTGTCCGTTCTTGATGTCAGTGGTTGATGCCACGATCTACTCTTCTTCCGTATGTCGCCCGGGGCCCGCGATGCGCACGAGGCGCTGGGCGGACTGAGGTCGCCGCCAGGCGGCGACCTCAGGCGTGTTGTCAAAAATCCAAGATTAAGCTTAGCGCACGACTTGGCGCTGCGGGTTTCCCCGCGGTAGTGATTTTCCGGACGCCGCGCGTCCTAGCCTGCCGCGGGGGGCTGCAGCGCAATCGCTGCGGTGGCCGGTGCCGGGTGTTGGGCGGCTGCATTCACCGCCGCCGGATGCGGGGCATCGGCGCTTCCGGCGGTTTTCGCGGTGTGTTCCAGCACCGATTCCAGGCAGGCGCGCGAGGACTCGATGAGGTGCGCATCGGCATCCGCTGCGGTGCGCAGGTCCAGGGCCTTGCGGAAGCGGTTGGCCGCTGCCAGCACGTCCCCGCTCTCGACGTAGGCGAAGCCCAGGTGCTGCTGCAGGATCGACTCGTGCTCGGTGTCCTTGAACTCGGTCAGCAGGGCT
Organism: Paeniglutamicibacter sp. ORCA_105; assembly: GCF_045798545.1. Classification (NCBI taxonomy): domain Bacteria; kingdom Bacillati; phylum Actinomycetota; class Actinomycetes; order Micrococcales; family Micrococcaceae; genus Paeniglutamicibacter; species Paeniglutamicibacter sp. ORCA_105. The sequence goes on from NZ_JBIXLM010000003.1 coordinate 20,694, forward strand.
CGCAGCCGGTTCACGGCCCGGGGCGCGTCGCCTGCAGCGCGGGTCAGCGAGGTGTCAAGCACGCGCATGGCGAAGTTCTGCGGGTCGATGAACCGCGTCTCGGCAACCAGTTCGCTCGCGGCGCGCAGCTCGCCCTTGGCCAGCAGCACCACCACCTGGGAGCTGGGGGCACCGGTTCGCAGGACTTCCTCGGCAAGCTCGGCGTCGAAGATCTCGTGGCGCATCAGGGTGGGGTTCAGCCGCACCCCGGGGATCCCGGATTCGATGTTTTGCCGCGGGGCGCTGGCCAGTCCGCCCTCGGGCACCTGCAGCAGTGCCTCGGTGTGGGTCAGGTCCATGTGCGTGGCGGTGCTCATTCTGCAATCTCCTGGTAGGCGGCGAACAAGAGGGAGGTGTCGGGGACATCGAGCATGCGCGGGCGGCCGATGCCGTCGAGCACCACGAAGCGCAACAGGTCCCCGCGGGTCTTCTTGTCCCGGCGCATCCCGTCGAGCAGGGTCTGCCAGCGGTCCCCGCGGTAGGTGGTGGGCAGGCCCAGGGTCCTGAGGATGGACAGGTGGCGGTCCGCAACCGCGTCGGAGGTGCGTCCCACGCTGCGGCCCAGCTCGGCAGCGAAGGCCATGCCGATGGACACCGCAGCGCCGTGGCGCATCGAGTAGCGTTCGGCCAGCTCGATGGCGTGGGCCAGGGTGTGCCCGTAGTTCAGGTATTCGCGCTCCCCGGATTCGCGCAGGTCGTTGGAGACGACCTTGGCCTTCACCGCGATGGCACGCTCGATGAGTTCGCGCAGGCGCGGCGAGGTGGCGTCGGTGGCGTCGGCCGGGTCCTCCTCGATGAGCTCGAGGATGCGCTCATCGGCGATGAAGCCGCACTTCACGACCTCGGCCAAGCCGGTAACGAGCTCGTTCTTGGGCAACGTGGACAGCGTGTCCAGGTCCACCAGCACCCCGGCCGGCGGGTGGAAGGCGCCGACGAGGTTCTTGCCCTCGGCGGTGTTGATCCCGGTCTTGCCGCCCACCGCGGCATCGACCATGCCCAGCAGGGAGGTCGGGATGTGGATGACCTTGGTGCCGCGCAGCCAGGTGGCGGCCACGAAGCCGGCCAGGTCGGTGACCGCGCCGCCGCCGACGGCGACGATTGCATCCGAGCGGGTGAAGTCGTTCTTGCCCAGCACCTGCCAGCAGAAGGAGGCGACCTCGATGTGCTTGCCCTCTTCGGCGTCGGGGATCTCGGCGCTCATCGCGCCGTAGCCGGCGGCCTCGAGCTCGTCCTTGACGATGTCGCCGGTGGCACGCAGGGCGCGCGGGTGGATGATGAGGACCTTCTTGACACGTTCGCCCAGCAGGCCGGGCAGGCGGCCCAGCAGGCCGTTGCCCACGATCACCTCGTAGTTCTCGGCAGGAGCCGATCCGGTGACCTGAATCGTCGTGGGTGCTGGGTTCATCGTTGGATCCTCCAAAGTGCTGCGTAGCGCGCCGGGGCCGAACTCCGCTTGCGCGGTGCTGCTGCGGGCCGTCGGCGCGAGAGTGAAAACGCGTCACCCCGTCATCGCGGGTGACTGGCTAGCCGTGCTCGGGGCGCGTCGTTGCGTCCGTTGCCAAACTTAAGCGTACGTGTTGAGGCCTGCCAGATGGGGTTTCAGTGTCCGGCATCACGGTAGGCAGTGAGGATGGACTCGGCGATTTCCTCCGTCGTCCGCCCCCTGGTGTCGATGCACAAGGTCGCCGTGGCCTCGTAGAGTCCGCTGCGCTGGGCAAAGATGCGGATCCATGATTCCAGCGGCGAGTCGCCGAGCAGCGGCCGGGTCATGTCGGCCCCGATGCGCGGGGCGACCGTGGCGGCGTCGGTGAGCAGGTACACGCTGAATCCCGTGGCGATGACCGCCCGGTTCCGGGCCGAAAGCACTGCACCTCCCCCGGTGGCCACGACGGCCGGCGCGGCGCCGTCCGCCGCGCAGTTGCCACGCGGGGCGGGGGGCACGGCATCGGCCAGTGCCTGGGTCTCGAAGCGGCGGAAGCCCGCCTCGCCGTGGGCGGCGAAGATGTCGGGGATCGGGCCGTGGGCGGCGATGACGCGCGCGTCGGTGTCGACCAGGGTGCCGCCCAGAAGACGGGCGAGGATCGCCCCGATGGCGCTCTTGCCACTGGCCATCGGCCCGATCAGGAAGATCGGGGTGCTCATGGAAGGCGGACCGACCCCAGGTTCTGCGGGATGGCCCCGAGGTAGTTTTCCAGGTTCCGCTTGACCTCGGTGAGCGAGTCGCCGCCGAACTTTTCCAGCATGGCCTGGGCCAGCACCAGGGCGACCATGGCCTCGGCGACCACGCCGGCGGCCGGGACAGCACAGACATCCGAGCGCTGGTGGTGCGCGGTGGTTGCCTCGCCGGTGGCGGTGTCGATGGTGCGCAGCGCGCGCGGGACGGTGGCGATCGGCTTCATGGCCGCGCGCACGCGCAGCACGTCGCCGATGCTCATGCCTCCCTCGATGCCGCCGGCCTTGTTGCCCGAGCGGTCGATGACGCCGTCTTCCCCGCGCACGATCTCGTCGTGGGCGGCCGAGCCGCGGCGGGAGGCGGTGAGGAAGCCGTCGCCGACCTCCACGCCCTTGATGGCCTGGATGCCCATGAGCGCTCCTGCAAGGCGCGCGTCCAGGCGGCGGTCCCAGTGCACGTAGGAACCCAGGCCCGGGGGCAGGTTGTAGGCCAGCACCTCGACGATGCCGCCGAGGGTCTCGCCCTCCTTGTGGGCGGCGTCGACCTCCGCGACCATGGCCTCGGAGGTGTCGGTATCAAAGCAGCGCAGCGGATCCGCATCCAGGGCGCGCACGTCGGCCGCACGCGGCAGCCGGGCACCTTCCGGGGAGGCGACGGTGCCGACCGAGACGGTGTGGGAGACCAGTTCGACGCCCAGCTGGGCCAGGAAGTTCGCGGCCACCGAGCCCAGCGCCACGCGGGCGGCGGTCTCGCGGGCCGAGGCGCGCTCGAGGACCGGGCGGGCGTCGTCGAATCCGTACTTCTGCATGCCGGTGAAGTCGGCGTGTCCGGGGCGCGGGCGGGTCAGCGGCGCGTTGCGCGCCATCGAGGCCAACTCCTCGGGATCGACTGCGTCCGGGTTCATGACTTTTTCCCACTTGGGCCACTCGGTGTTTCCCACCTCGATGGCCACCGGGCCGCCCTGGGTCACGCCGTGGCGCACCCCGCCCATGAAGGAGACCTGGTCCTGCTCAAACTTCATCCGGGCGCCGCGGCCGTAGCCCAGGCGCCGGCGCGCGAGGGCATCGCGCACATCCTGTGAAGAGATGGCAATGCCCGCGGGCAGTCCCTCGATAATTCCAACCAATGCGGGGCCGTGTGATTCGCCCGCCGTCAACCAACGCAACATGTACTCCATCCTGCCATGTCCCCGCGCTCCGATTAGGGCCGGGATAGGCCCACTGCGTCGCACATCACATTTGTGACGTGGCGCCAGTCGGCGTCCTGAATTCCTGAAAAGTACTTGACCTGCTCCACGCCCTGGTGCACCAGCATCGACATTCCGGACACGACGGTGCCGCCGGCGGCCTCCCAGGCGGCCGCGATCTCCGAGGGCCACGGGTCGTAGGCGACATCCAGCAATACGGCACCGGGGGCCAGCACGCCTGACCGGGCAGGTGTCAGGCCAAGTCCCAGCGGGGCGATAAGCGAGTCCGCGGCATGGGCGGGAAGTGTGGAGATGACGGACCCGTAGTCAGCCAGCCGGGCCGCGGCAGCTGCAACATCGACCGTGGCGCAGGCCAGGCCGAGCGTTTCGGCCAGGACCAGTGCGGCGGCGGCGCGCTGCGGGTTGCGGACCACCAGGTCCACGTGGGTGTACCCGAGCAGGGCACAGGCCTCCAGCGCCGCCAATGCGGTGTTGCCGGCGCCCAGGATCGCAGCGCGGGGATTCTCCCGGGGCGCGTCGTCGCCACGGCGCGCGGGAAGCACTTCCTCCATCGCACGCACGATCCCGTCGACGTCGGTGTTGTGCCCGGTCAGCCGGACGGAACCGGCAAGGTGTTCGACCACCACGGTGTTCAGCGCACCCAGGCGCAGCACGCGCTCCGAGAGCACGTCCAGGTGCGGGATCAGCGCAGCCTTCAGCGGCATGGTGACCGAGACGCCGACCCATCCGGGCTCCGTGCGCAGCCGGGCAGCAAAGGACCCGGCTTCCTGCGGGAGCATGTCGATCGCGGTGTAGTCGATGTCCACTCCCAGCGCCCGGTAGGCCGCCGAATGCAGCAGCGGGGATCGGGAGTGCCCGATCGGGTGGCCGAGCACCGCCGCACGGCACGCGGCCGCGGCGGAACTCACTTGCAAACGTCCGTGTTGGCGGCGCACCAGGCGCGGAATTCGTTCTGGTTGACGCGGTGTTCGGCGTAGGTCTTCGCGAACTTCGTCTCTCCGCTGTTGGTGTCCACCGTGACCCAGTAGTAGAAGTCGTTCGGGGTCGGGTGCGCCGCGGCCTTGATGGCCGAGTCTCCCGGGGAACCGATCGGCGTCGGCGGCAGGCCCTTGTGGATGTAGGTGTTGTAGGCGTTGCCCGCATCCTTCTTTTCCGCTTCGGTCATTTGCAGGCTGTACCTGTCCAGCCCGTAGATCACCGTCGAGTCGACCTGAAGCAGGCCGTTGGTCTCGGTGTTGCTGGTGTGCAGGCGGTTCTCCAGTGCCCCGGCCACGGTGCCGTAGTCGTTTGGCCGCGCCTCGGCCTGCAGGATCGAGGCGACCTGCAGCACGTGGTATTGCTGGGCGGCGTCGGTGATTCCGTTGTCAATCAACGTCTTGGCGGTCGCATCGACCATCGCCTTGAGCACCGTCTTGGAATCGGTATCCAGCGGGAACCGGTATTCACCGGGATGCAGGTATCCTTCCAGGTTCGGGACATCGGCACTGATGCCGAAGGCCGCGGGGTCCTCGGCGAGTCGGCGAAGTTCGTTGAGCGGCAGGTCTGTGGCCTCGGAAATATCCTCCAGCACCTGGTTCATGCGCGTGTTCTGCTTGATGGCCACGTAGGAGACCTTCGCGGCGGGTTCGCCGATCAGGATCTCGGCGGCGGACAGGGCCGGCATTTCGCGACGCAGCTCGTAGGTGCCCGGGTGGATCTCGCGGCTCTCGGTCTCCACCAGTTGGATGGCCTCGAGGAAGAGCTTGTCGCTGGCCACGATCTCCCGGCTTTCGAGTTCGCGGCCGATTTGCTGGGGACCCCAGCCGGATTTCACCTCGAAGGTGACTGCCTCGCCACCGGGCGCAGGGAAGTCCGGGGGACTCAGCCGGTCCAGGACTCCCTGAAGGAAGATCACGACGCCGAAGATGGCCGCGAAGAAGCCCAGGAGCACCGCGAACACGATCCAGTTGCGGCGGCGGCGCCGGGCCTTGCGGACCTGGGGGTCTGTCGCGGTGGAGGTCAGGAACAGGTTTTGGCGTGCGAACGGCTCGGCGGGGTCAACGGCGTTGTACCCCGGTGGAACGTGCCGGTCCACCGGTGCCTCGTCGACTCCGTTGTGGTGGGATTCGCCGGTGTAGTCGACCTGCTCGGAGTGTGGGTCCGGATCCTCGTGGGAGGGATTCGCCGCGGCGGCTTCCGGCCTGCCCGCTGGCGCGGTCATTGTCGCGCCCATCGTCGCTGGCCGGGTTTCCCTGGCGGCCGGATCTGTTTTCACGACGGGGGGCTTGGACGGGGCCGGGGGCGGAACCGGGGAACCGGCCGGGGCAGGAACCTTGGCCGGGGATGGATCGGGGACCTCTGCGATGTTCCGGCTCACGGGCAGCTCCCGCCGCTCGGCCTGGTCATAGGGCGTGTTCCCGGCGGGGTTGGCCTGGTTCCGGTCCTCCGCCAGCGGCGCGGCCGCGGCCGAGGCGGGGGTGATGGCACTTCGGGCGGCTGCCGACCTGTCGCGCAGCGGCGCCGCGTTGGCGCGAAGGGTCTGGCGGACGCGTTCCGCGGCGGCGCGCTGGGCCTCGATGGCCTCCTTGCGCGCCCGTTGGGCGCTCTGGGTCCGTGCCCGTTGGGCGGCGTCAAGAGCCTTGGTGCGCTCCCCCTCGGCCAGCACCCGGGCTTCCTCAATTACCTGGAGTCGGGCTTCCTCGGCTTGCGCCGCGTCCGTGGCCGCCTTGAGGTCGGCTTTGGCCTTGGCGGCCTCATCGGCGGTGGTCGCCGCCGAGGATTCCGGATCAGGGGCCGCGGCGTAGTGGTGGGCCGAGCCATGGCGGTCGGGTTCCCGGGAAGCGCTTCCGGCGCCAGCCGCCGGGCCCGTGGCGGGCTCCGTGGATTTCCGCCGGCCAGTTTCCTGCTCCGGGACGGGGGGCCTTGCCGCACTGCGAGTGCGATCTTCCTCTTCGCGCGCGGCACGTGCTGCACGCCGGGGTGATACCCCGGAATCGCGGCGCGGAGAATCGTTGAACGATTCGTTAGTCATGCGGTATTCTCCCATGCCCGCAGGCAACGTAGTAGCCGAGGGGCGACGCGGGCCCACTTCTTCAGCCGATTGAGATCTCATGCGATCGTAACCCAAAGCGGGGTTTTCGGGCAGTACATCGCGGTCGTCGGGCCTTGCCGGCCCCTGGCCGGGGGCGGTGCCTCGTCCCGCCTCAGTCGTCATCGCCGGTCCCCTGGACGTCGGGCGCTGCCAGCTGCCCCGGAGAGTGCTGGCCGTTGCGGCGCATTTCGAGGACCTGCTGGAGGATCTCCACCGCGGCGACCTGGTCAACGACTGCGCGGTGCTTGCGCCCGTCGAGTCCGGCTTCGTGCAGCGAACGGTGCGCACTGACGGTGGTCAGGCGTTCATCCACCAGTCGCACGTCCACGCTCGAGCCGGAACGCAAAAGCGCATTCGCCAAGTCACGGGCATAATCACGCGCCATGGTGGTGGAAGCGGTTTCCCCGCCCGACATCGAGCGCGGCAGGCCCACAAAGATTTGTGTGGCCTCCCGGTCGGCGGCCAGCTTCACCAGTACGGAGATGTCGCTGGACTTCTTCACGTCGCGTTTCAGCGTCTTCACCGGGGTGGCGAGCACCCCGTCACGGTCGCTGGCCGCGACGCCGACGCGGGCCATGCCCACGTCGACGCCAAGCAGCACCCCGGGACGCGGGGTCGGTGCCAAGGGGCCGGACGCCGAGGCTATGACAGCTCCTGGATCGAGCGGACCATGGCGTCAAGCGCCTCGGCGATCTTGGCCACGTCCTGGCCGCCACCCTGTGCCACGTCGTCCTTGCCGCCGCCTCCGCCGCCAAGGATCTTGGCCGCGGTGCGCACCAGGGCACCGGCCTTGGCACCCTTGGTGCGGGCCTCGTCGTTGGTTGCGACCAGTACCAGCGGGCGGCCGTTGGCCGCGCCGGCCAGCGCCACGGTGGACGCCTCCGAGCCAAGGCGGTCCCGCAGGTCGAGGGCCAGGGTGCGCAGGGCTTCGGCCGAGGGGACCTCGCCGGCATCGTGGGCCAGGACCTTGATCCCGTTGATCTCCCGTGCCTTGGCCACCAGGGCGCCCGCCTGGGCTGCAAGTTGCGCGCCGCGGAGCTTCTCGATTTCCTTTTCGGCGGTGCGCAGTTTCGCAACAGTGTCGGAAATGCGCTCATTGAGCTGTGCGGCGGGGACCTTGAACATCGAGGAAAGCTCGGACACCAGGGCGCGCTCGGCAGCACCGTGGCGGAAGGCCTCCATGCCCACCAGGGCCTCGACACGCCGGTTGCCCGAACCCACGGAGGCTTCGCCCAACAGCGTCAGCGTGCCGATCTGCGCGGTGGCACCCACGTGGGTGCCACCGCAAAGCTCACGGCTCCATGCGTCGTTGATTTCCACCATGCGCACGGTGTTGCCGTACTTCTCGCCGAACAGGCTCATGGCACCCATGGCGCGGGCCTCGGCCAGCGGCATGACGTTGGTGTTCACCTGGTGGTTGTTGCGGATGGCCAGGTTCACGACCTCTTCGATCTCGTTGCGGGCAGCTGTGGAGAGCGCCTCGGTCCAGGAGAAGTCAAAGCGGAGGTAGCCGGCCTTGTTGAAGGAGCCGGACTGCAGGGCGTCGGGGCCCAGGATCTCGTGCAGTGCAGCATGGACCAGGTGGGTGGCGGAGTGCGCCTGTTCCCCGGAGTGGCGGCGTTGGCGGTCGACCTCGGCCAGCACGCTGGCGTTGGCGGGCAGTTCGCCCTCGCGCACGATCGCCTGGTGCACGTTCAGCCCGCGGATCGGGGCCTGCACGTCGAGCACCTCGAGCACGAAGCCGTCTCCGGTGATCAGTCCGACGTCGCCGGCCTGTCCGCCGGCCTCGGCGTAGAACGGGGTCTCGTTGAGGACCAGTTCAATCTGCTGGCCCTGTTCGGCCACCTCCACCAGGGAGCCGTTGTGCACGATGCCGCGCACGGTGGATTCACTGGTCAGTTCCTCGTAGCCGGTGAAGATGACGTCGCCCGCGTCGTGCAGCTGGGTGAAGACGGTCAGGTCGGCGTGGCCGGCCTTCTTTGCCTTGGCGTCCTTCTGCGCGCGGGTGCGCTGTTCGTTCATCAGCTCGCGGAACCTGGGCTCGTCAACGGCCAGGCCCGCCTCGGCGGCGATTTCCAGGGTGAGGTCGATCGGGAAACCGTAGGTGTCGTGCAGAGAAAACGCATCCTCACCGGAGAGCGAGCCGCCCTTGGACCTGGAGACCTCCAGTGCCTCTTCCAGGCGCGTGGTGCCGGAGGCGATGGTGCGCAGGAAGGCACGTTCTTCGGCGTACGCGATGCGGGCGATGCGCTCGAAGTCGGTTTCGACGATCGGGTAGACGCCCTTCATGGCGTCGCGGGAGACCGGCAGCAGCTCGGGGAGCACTGCGGTTTCCACACCCATCAGGCGCATGGCGCGCACGGCGCGGCGGATCAGGCGGCGCAGCACATAGCCGCGGCCCTCGTTGCCCGGGGAGACGCCATCGGAAATCAGCATCAGCGAGGAACGGATGTGGTCGGCGACCATGCGCATGCGCACGTCGTCGGCGTGGTGCGGGTCTGCGGGATCCTCGGTGGAGGTGTATGCCTTGCCCGAGAGTTCAGCTGCCTTGTCGAGCACCGGACGGACCTGGTCGGTCTCGTACATGTTCTCGACGCCCTGCAGGATGAGCGCTAGGCGCTCGAGTCCCAGGCCGGTGTCGATGTTCTTCTTGGGCAGTTCGCCCAGGATCTCGAAGCTGTCCTTGCCGGTGCCCTCGCCGCGCTGGTACTGCATGAACACGAGGTTCCAGATCTCGATGTAGCGGGTGTCGTCGGCCTCCGGGCCGCCCTCGATGCCGTACTCGGGTCCGCGGTCATAGAAGATTTCCGAGCAGGGGCCGGCGGGGCCTGGCTGGCCGGTGGACCAGTAGTTGTCGGCCTTGCCCATTTTCTGGATGCGCTCTTCCGGGATGCCGATCTTGTCGCGCCAGATTTCCAGCGCCTCGGTGTCCTCGTGGTAGACCGTGATCCACAGCTTCTCGGCAGGCAGGCCGTAGCCGCCGTCCGCGACGGAGCTGGTCAGCAGCTCCCAGGCGTAGGAAATCGCGCCTTCCTTGAAGTAGTCCCCGAAGGAGAAGTTGCCGCACATCTGGAAGAAGGTGCCGTGGCGCACCGTCTTGCCGACCTCTTCGATGTCGCCGGTGCGGATGCACTTCTGCACCGAGGTGGCCCGGCTGAAGGGCGGCTCCTCGCGGGCGGTCAGGTACGGGATGAACGGCACCATGCCGGCGACGGTGAACAGCAACGACGGGTCGGAGGAGACCAGCGAGGCGCTGGGAACCGCGGTGTGGCCCTTCGACTCAAAGTAGTCGACCCACCGGCGTGCAATTTCCTGCGATTTCATCGTTCCTCTTCGATCCCTTCGTGCTTACGGGCGCTGTGCTCGGGTGTGGCATACACGTGCCGCTCCCCCGGGGCCTATCGGCCGGGGAACTGCGTGGTGCCGGGAACCCCCATGGCGGAGGCGACCGGCACGCGTGCCACGAAAATAAGTCTAGTGGTGGCTTGGGTCGGGTGTTTCATCCAGGCCCAGGGCCTGGCGCAATTCCGTTTCGCGTTCATTCATGCCGGTGCGGAAGGCCTCGGCCAGTTCCTGCAGCGAATCGCTGATGCGCCCAACGGTGCGGTTCAGCCCGTCGGAGCTGGCAAGATCCCTGGCTTGGCCGAGCTTGCGGGCGGTCAGGACGCCGACGCCGATTCCGATGCCGATGCCGACCCAGAATAGTTTCTTCATCTGCGGTTTCCTCGTTTCGTGGATGGTTGGTTCGTGCCCTGCCTGGTGCTGCTGCATGGCACGTACCGGCAGGCGGCCGCGACCGGTGCCCTTGTTGCCGCGGGCAGGATTCAGCGCGAGCGTCGTCCCTTGCCGCTCGGCTTGGTGTCGAGGACCGAACGGACCCCGGCGGTAAATGCCGCAACCTTGATCAGCGGCCGCCCGACGGTGGCTGCGGTCAAGGAGGACAAGGCGCTGATGTTCGCCGATGCGTCGGAGACGTGCGAAGTGATGCCGTCGACCTTGCGCAGCTGGTCGTTGGTGGTGGCCACGGTACTGGTGACCTCGGTCAGCAGCGGGGTGGTGCCGTCGGAGACGTCCTTCACTGCGGCGCGGAGCTCATCGAACACCTTGCCGAGCTTCCAGATGGGGATGGCAAGCAGTGCCACCAGCACGGCAAAAACGCCTGCCGCGATGAGTCCGGCGATATCCGACCCTGTCATGTGCTTTTCCTCTACGGTTGGTGACATGTGCTTTTCCACCTTACCGAAAGGTTGGCGATAGCACGGAACCGAAACGTCTTGGATAACACGAAGCCCGCGGCGCGTGGCCACGGGCTTCGTGTTGCAAGCTCAATTCGTTGGGCGTGAACCCGACGGATTTAGCGTGCGTAGTACTCGACGACGAGGTTCTCTTCGCAGGTTACGGGAACCTCGGAGCGCTTCGGCTTGCGGACGAGCTTGGCCTGAAGGGCTTCAAGCTTGACGTCCAGGTAGGCCGGAACGGCGGGGAGAACATCGCGGTGGGCGCCTGCAGCGGCGATCTGGAACGGGCCCATCTTTTCGCTACGCTCGTGAACGTGGATCAGCTGACCCTCGGACACGCGGTACGACGGACGGTCCACGCGCTGGCCGTTGACCATGATGTGGCGGTGCACAACCAGCTGGCGGGCCTGGGCGATGGTGCGGGCGAAGCCTGCACGCAGAACCAAGGCGTCCAGACGCATTTCCAGAAGGGCAACCAGGTTTTCACCGGTCAGGCCCGCAGTGCGCTTGGCTTCTTCGAAGGCACGGGTCATCTGTGCTTCGCGGATGCCGTACTGGGCGCGCAAACGCTGCTTTTCGCGAAGACGCACTGCGTAGTCGCTGTCCTGCTTCTTGCGGGCACGGCCGTGCTGGCCCGGACCGTAGGGACGACGCTCCATGTACTTTTCAGCTTTGGGAGTCAGGGCAAGGCCGAGGGCTCGCGAGAGGCGAACCTTGCGGCGGGCACGAGTGTTGTTAGCCACGAGTGTCCTTATCTTTTGTGAGCGGCTGTCATTGGGTCTGGCCTCCATGATGGAGAGTTGTGGGAAGCCGCTTCCCTATGCACTACAACTGCCACGTTGCGCACCGTCCGAGACCGAGGTTTCGGGTGGTGTGCGGTTGGACAGCTTGCCAGCCAAGGATCAATCCTACCACCGCCGCCAAACCCAATGTTAACCTTCGGCGGGTGGCGGGCATGTGAGATCTGCCCGCTGCCCGCTATCGATTACTTGGTCCGGCGGTCCTTGGCCCGGATGATTCCGCGGATGCGTTCAACTCGCTCACCGATGGAACGTTCGACCCCGTTGGCGGTGGGCTTGTAGTAATCGACCCCCAGCAGGTCATCGGGTGCATATTGCTGGGTGGCCACCGAATGCGGGGCGTCATGCGAATACTGGTAGCCCTTGCCGTGACCCAGCCCTTGGGCGCCGGTATAGTGGGCGTCGCGCAAATGCATGGGCACTCCCCTGCCACGGCCGGCCCTGACATCCGCGACGGCGGCGTTGATGGCGTTGTAGGCGGCGTTGGACTTCGGAGCCGTGGCAAGGTGCACGACGGCGTGCCCCAGGATGAGCCGGGCCTCGGGCATGCCGATGAGCTGAACAGCCTGGGCCGCGGCGACGGCCGTCTGAAGGGCGCTGGGATCGGCCATGCCGATATCCTCCGACGCGCTGATCATGATGCGCCGGCCGATGAAGCGCGGGTCTTCCCCGGCCTCCAACATCTTTGCCAGGTAGTGCAGGGCCGCATCCACGTCCGAACCGCGGATGGACTTGATGAAGGCACTGATGATGTCGTAGTGCTGGTCCCCCGCCTTGTCGTAGCGCTGCACCGCTGCGTCCATGGCCCGTTCGGTGTGCTCGATGGTGATGATGATCTGGCCAGTGGGACTCAGTCCACCGCCATCGGGGGCCTCCTCGGCGGAGTCGGCCGCGGGCCTCCCGTCCGTGCCCGGATCGGCGTCACGGTCCCCGTCGCTGGTCTCGGCTTCCAGGCCACTGGCAGTGTCAGGCTCCTGCGGTGCTCCGGGCGTTTCCTCCGCCGGGTCCTTCCCCGGCTGTGCGTCCGAAGGTTCGCCGGCGGGTTCCGCGTCCGACTTCTGCGCGGTGCGGCGGGCCAGCAGTCCGTGTGACTCGGCGGCGCTCCACGCCACTCCGGCGGCGGCCTCAAGGGCGGTCAACGCCCGGCGCGCATCCCCTCCGGCCATGCGCACCAGATGGTCAAGTGCCGCCGGGTCCAGGATCAGCTCGTCGTTGAATCCACGTTCGTCGGCCAGGGCGCGGGTGATGAGCGCGGCAATGTCACCCTCCACCAGGGGGCGCAGCGTGAGCAGCAATGAGCGCGAGAGCAACGGGGAGACGACGGAGAACGACGGGTTTTCCGTCGTTGCCGCCACAAGTACGACCCAGCGGTTTTCCACCCCCGGCAACAGGGCGTCCTGCTGGGCCTTGTTGAAGCGGTGGATCTCGTCAAGGAACAGGACGGTGGTGAAGCCGCGCAGGTCACGGTCCTCCAGTGCCTGGTCCATGACGCGACGGACGTCCTTGACTCCAGCGGTGATGGCGCTGAGCTCGACGAAGCGGCGGCCCGGGGCACGGGCAATCACGTGGGCGATGGTGGTTTTTCCGGTGCCGGGCGGACCCCAGAGGATGATGCTTGAGGGGCCGGAGGGGCCCGGCCCGTCGATGCCGGCCAGTTGCCGCAACGGGGAGCCGGCCTTGAGCAAGTGCTGCTGGCCAACCAGTTCCTCGACCGAGCGCGGGCGCATGCGTACCGCCAAGGGCGCGCGCGGGCGCACATGTTCTTCGTCGTTTTCCTCGTCGTCACCCAAGGCACTGAGCAGATCGTTCACTCCACCAGCCTAGTTCAGCATTGCCGCCGACGATTCCCCGCCCCCGCTTAGGGTGGTTTTCCCCCTCGGCGGGGCTTGATGGGGCCGTGGATGCATCGGTGCGCCCCAAAGCGTCTGACGGCGCTTCGGCGGCGGTAGGGCCCGGGTGCTGTCACATCAGTCCCAACGGTGGCGCTGGGGACAACCCCACCAGCAGGAAAGACAACACCCGGGAGTTTGGTGCGGCACGACCGGCGCGCCACCGTCGCGAATCGCTGGCGGCCCTAGTCGAACAGGGGCGCCGTGAATCCGACGGTGCGAAGCTCGGGGTGCCAGTAAAGGTTCCGCTGCGGTGCGCCGCGAGGTTGTCCGTCGATGGCGATGACATAGGGAACACCATCGATCGACTTAAGCGTAATGAGTCCCGCATGCACCTGGACATGGTGGTATTCACACAGGAGTGCCGAATTTCCCACGTTCGTTTCGCCGCCTTCGAGCCAGGGTATGACGTGGTGGCATTCGGAGGTCGAGGCGGGCCGCGTGCAGCCGGGCATGATGCACCCGCGATCCCTGATGGCGATGGCCTTGCGCTGGGCCTTGGAGAAGCCGCGGACTTGGCGGCCCAGGTCGAGGACCTCCCCGTTCTCTCCGAGGACAGCCGGCAGGATGTCGCCATTGCAGGCGAGTCTCCTGATGTTGGCCGCGGAGATGGGACGGTTGTGTGCGGTCAATCCCGCTTCTTCACACTGGCCCAGCAGGCTGCGGTAGCCGATCAGGACGCCGATCTTGACTCGCATGCCGCCGGTTTCGCTGATGTCGGTGCCGTTCAATGCTCCGGAGCATGCGGCAACGAGGGCATCGAGGAGCAGCTGCGGGCTGGTGCGTGGGTCCTGTGCCGTCAGGGCCGCGAGCCCCGAGCCTTCCGGGGGAAGCCCGCAGGCCATTCCACTCAGCGGGATGTCCTCGTCCCCGGCATCTGCTGGCACGGCCCACCCCGGTGCGGGTGCGCCCGCCGGGGAAAAGCGCGGGGTCCCGGTGGCGGCCCCACCGGCGGGGGCGGCAGTGTCGTCATCCGGGGCGGACGTGGCGGGACCGGGGTTCGTGGAGGCGGAGTACGGCGGGGCCTTCAGCGAGCGGGGATTGGTCCAAGCCTCGCCAAAGGCGACGATGGTTTCCGAGTCGAGGGGATCGCAGCGCAGCAGGTATTCGTCGCTGCCGTCACGGAATCCCCGGTAGAAGCAGCCCCGCCTGGCACGGATTTCCTCATCGCTGAGGGGAGTCCCGTTTTCGGCCAGGAAGCTGCCCCAGTCCTGCAGTGCCTTGCCGCACATCTTGGGCTCGCCGTTGCGTGCCTCAAGGACCAGGGATTCCTCGATGGCGTTGTTGACCTTGCCGGCGTCGGGCCGCGGCTTGATGCGCGGCTGCATGGAGTCGAGCCGGCCGGCGACGGAAGCGAGGTTGCCGACGTCGGCGCTGCCGTCGGCGGCGGCCCTGGCCAGAATAGGGTAGCTGGGTGCCGCCGAGGGCCCGTCGTCGTTCACTGGCTTGGCCGGGGCCACCAGGAGCTTGGCGCCGGTGATGCGGCGTCGGCCATCGGAACTGGAAATATGCAGGTGCGCCTGCATGTAGGCCAGGATGTTGCGGTGCGGCGCCATCCCGGGGCGCAATTGTTCGGTCGGGATGGCGGCGGTGCCCCTTGCCAGCTCCTCGGGGTGGGCCACGAGTTCGTCGATCTCCTGGGCGATGACAGGTTCAAGTCGGTGAACCTCGGCGGCTGCGGCGCGCTGGACGACCACGAGCTGGCCATAGGCGATGGCGCGGTGGCTGCGCTCGAGCAGGCCCATCATCGCCGCACCGGAGGCGGCATCGAGCGCGACCTGTCCCAGCTGCGCGGTGACCTCGGACAGGGCAAGTGCCGCGGCGGCCATCTTCCGGCCAAGCTCCGCGGTCAACTCCTGCGCCGAAAGGGGCGTAGCTAGAGGTGTGCCCATGTCCACCAGTGTCCGCTTTCCGGCCCGCCCCTGCCCCGGGATCGTCCCGGCTGTGCGGGGAAGTGGGGCGGCGTCCCTGCGTCGCTCGAATGTGCCCGGGCCCGGGCAAAACGATAGGCTCGCTACGTTCGGCGGCACTAGCGCGGCGAAAGTGCACCGCGGCGATGGACAACGATGAGAAGGCAGATGCATGAAGGCTGTGTTGCAGGTGGTTTCCCGGGCCTCGGTCGAGGTTGGGGGTTTGGTGGTCGGGAAGATCGACGGACCCGGGCTGGTGGTGTTGCTGGGCGTGACCCACGGCGACACTCCGGCGTTGGCGGCCAAGCTCGCGGCCAAGGTGTGGCGTCTGCGCATGCTGGAGAGCGAGAAATCGTGCGAGGACCTGGGGGCACCGTTGCTGGTCATCAGCCAGTTCACGCTGTATGGGGACGTGCGCAAGGGGCGGCGTCCCGGCTGGACCGCTGCGGCTCCCGGCGCGGTGAGCGAACCGTTGTACGAGGAGTTCATGGATCAGCTCCGCAAGCTCGGGGCGCATGTCGAGTCCGGCGTTTTCGGCGCGATGATGGAGGTGTCGCTGGTGAATTCAGGACCCTACACCCTCATCGTCGACACCGACGACCTGCCCGGCTGAGCCGGTCCCACCTCCTCCGGCGCCCTGGTCAGCCCTGCTGCTGTAGGGCAGTGGGAGCCCGGGCATCGGCAACGCGGAGGGTCGGCCGTGCTCGCCGGCACGGCTGATGCACCTCGACATTCGGGCACGTGTTCAATCCCGCAGCACCGCATCCTGGAAGAAGGCCCAGAGTTCGCGTTGGGCGGCCAGATGGCCACGGCCGGTGCCGGTCAGCGTGTAGACCTTGCGGCCCGGTGCCCCGTCGCCGTCTTCCCAGATGCTGTCCATGAGTCCCGCAGCCTCCAGCTTGACCAGGGCCGGGTACAGCGTCGATCCCTTGATGGGAGAGAACCCGCGCGCTTCGAGCATCCGCTCCAGCGCATAGCCGTGGTTGGGTCCTGCCTCCAACGCATCGAGCAGGCTCAACGGCAGCAGCGCCCGTTGCCACGCACCGGGAAACTCCTTGTCGCGGCTCAGCATGACCGCTCCCCTGCCGTGCGGCGTTGTTCGGCACCATGATTCGGGTCGAAACGGCGTGAGCATGCCGGGATCAAGGGGTTCATGTCGTGGCCGTTCTGTGGAGGCGAGGTACCGTCATGACGCACGCCGCCAAAAGACGGACTAAGTCAAAAATTTATCTAGATAATTAATAATACTAAGGTTGTCCACTTTTCGCACCTGTTTTCCACGCCTTGTTTCACACGTCGTCAGTGCACGTCAAGGATTCGACAGCACAGCAAACGCCGGACTCAATAAATCGGTCTCCGACAAGGCACCGATTCCATTCCCAAGGCCTCCCCGCCACGCCAGCCGGATTTGCCCTGGCCTGCCGCGTGACACCCTGCCGCTCCCCCGCGCAAAACCCCGCAGGCAAGCAAGAGGGCGCCCACCATGATGGTGGACGCCCTTCCGGCAACCGCTTAGGAGCGGCGCGGACTACTTGGCTTCGGCCGGGGCAGGTTCGTTGGAGTCGGCCTTCTTGGCCTCCGGCTTCGAGTCGACGCCGGCCTCCTTGCGCTGCTGGGCCGTGATCGGAGCCGGAGCGGATGTCAGCGGATCAAATCCACCACCGGTCTTCGGGAAGGCGATGACGTCGCGGATCGAGTCCGAGCCGGTGAGCAGCTGCAGCACGCGGTCCCAGCCGAAGGCGATTCCTCCGTGCGGCGGGGCGCCGTACTTGAAGCCCTCGAGCAGGAAGCCGAACTTCGTCTGTGCCGCTTCCTGGTCCAGGCCCATCATCTTGAACACACGCTCCTGCAGGTCGCGCTGGTGGATACGGATCGAGCCGCCACCGATTTCGTTGCCGTTGCAGACAATGTCGTAGGCGTAGGAGAGTGCGTTCTCCGGGTCGGTGTCGAAGGTGTCCATGAATTCTGGCTTCGGGGAGGTGAAGGCGTGGTGCACGGCGGTCCAGGCGCCGGAGCCGACGGCCACGTCGCCCGAGGCGACGGCTGCAGCGGCGGGCTCGAACATCGGTGCGTCGACGACCCAGACGAATGCCCAGTCGCCTTCCTTGATCAAACCGGTGCGGTGGCCGATTTCCACGCGGGCGGCACCGAGCAGTGCGCGGGCCTCGTTCTTGGAACCGGCGGCGAAGAAGATGCAGTCGCCGGGCTTGGCTCCGGTGGCCTCGGCCAGGCCGGCGCGCTCAACGTCGGTCAGGTTCTTGGCAACGGGGCCGGCAAGTTCGCCGTCCTCCTTGTAGAGCACGTAGGCAAGGCCCTTGGCGCCGCGCTGCTTGGCGAATTCCTGCCAGCCATCCAGGGTGCGGCGGGGCTGGGAGGCGCCGCCGGGCATGACCACGGCACCGACGTGCGGGGCCTTGAAGACGCCGAATTCGGTGTCCTTGAAGAACTCGGTCATGTCGCTCAGCTCGAGGCCGAAGCGCAGGTCCGGCTTGTCCGAACCGTACTTGGCCATGGCCTCGTGGTAGGTGATGCGGGCGATCGGCGTCGGGATCTCGACGTCGATCAGCTTCCACAGTTCCTTCACCAGGGCCTCGCCCACGGCTATGATGTCGTCCTGCTCGACGAATGAGGCCTCGATGTCCAGCTGGGTGAACTCCGGCTGGCGGTCCGCGCGGAAGTCCTCGTCGCGGTAGCAGCGGGCGATCTGGTAGTACTTCTCAAAGCCACCGACCTGCAAGAGCTGCTTGAACAGCTGCGGGGACTGCGGCAGGGCGTACCAGGACCCGGGCGCCAGGCGGGCCGGGACCAGGAAGTCACGGGCGCCCTCGGGGGTGGAACGGGTCAGCGTCGGGGTCTCGATTTCCACGAAGCCGTCGTCGTGCAGCAGGTTGCGGGCAATCCGGTTGGCCTCGGAGCGCAGGCGGATGTTGCGGTTCGGGGTGGGGCGGCGCAGGTCCAGGTAACGGTGGCGCAGGCGCGCCTCCTCGCCGACCTCGACGTGCTCGTCGATCTGGAACGGCAGCGGCGCGGCGGTGTTCAGCACGACGACGGATTCGGCGATGACCTCGATCTCGCCGGTGGCCAGCGCCGGGTTCTCGTTGCCCTCGGGGCGGCGCTCGACCTTGCCGGTGATCTGCAGGACGAATTCGTTGCGCAGCGGGTGGAAGACCTCTTCCTCGCGCACCACGACCTGGGCGAAGCCCGAGGCGTCGCGCAGGTCAAGGAAGGCGACCCCGCCGTGGTCGCGGCGGCGGGCCACCCAACCGGTGAGGGTGACGGTTTCTCCGATGTGCTCGGCGGTCAAGGTGCCGAGCTGATGAGTGCGTAGCACTGCATTCCTTTCTACAAAGGTGCAAATTTCCGCGTGGGTTTCCGGTCACGGGCGGGCGCCCGCGGCACGGGCACACCCCCATGGGGAGCGCGGAATTGGGAAGAATCTATGTGCGAGTTTACCGGCATGCGGTCGGTGGCAACCACGGAACCGGGAAAGGTGTGTGCCGAGTCACGAAGGCGGAGGCAGGCGGCACCCGCTTTCGTGACTCGGCAGAGGGGTTTGGCTAGGCCACGGCCGGGGCCGGCGCACCCACCAGGTTGTTGAGGTCTTCGGCCGCAGGGGTCCACAGGGCCGGGTCCGCCGTTTCCTGGGCACCGGTGCGGATGTCCTTGACCTCGTGGGTGCCCTCGGCGGTGGTGAACCAGACGAAGGGGATGCCGCGCTTGTCCGCGTACTTGATCTGCTTTCCGAACTTCTCCGCCTTGGCGGCAACTTCGCAGGCAATGCCGCGGGAGCGCAGCTCGGCGGCCACGTCCTGGGCATCGTTCCAGGAATCGTCGTTGGCCAGGGTGACATACACGGCGCTGGGCACCGAACGTGCAGCTACGGCGGTGTTCTCGGCGAGCATGCGCGAGACCAGGCGGGTCACGCCGATGGACAGCCCGACGCCCGGGTAGTTCTTCTTGCCGGTGGAGGCCAGGGATTCGTAGCGCCCGCCGGAGCAGATCGAGCCGAGCGATTCGTGGCCAACCAGGACCGTCTCGTAGACGGTGCCGGTGTAGTAGTCCAGGCCGCGGGCGATGGACAGGTCGGCGACGACCTTGCCCGGGGCGCGCAACACGGCTGCCTCGATCACCTGGGTGAGCTCGTCAAGGCCCTCTTCCATGAGCGGGTGGGTGACACCCAGTGCGCGGACCTGCCCGACGAAGGAGACATCTGCGGTGCAGATCTGCGCCAGTGCCAGGGCAGCGGCAGCCTGCTCGTCGTTGGCGCCGAGCTCGGTCTTGAGCAGCTCGGCCACCTTCTCGGCACCGATCTTCTCCAGCTTGTCGATGGAGCGCAACACGCCGGCGGTGTCCTCGAGTCCCAGGCCCAGGTAGAAGCCCTCGGCGAGCTTGCGGTTGTTCACGCGCAGGCGGAAGTCCCCGATGGGCAGGGCGGAAAGCGCCTCGGCGATGACCAGGGCCAGTTCCACGTCGTAGCGGAAGGGCAGTTCGCCGTCGCCCACCACGTCGATGTCGGCCTGGGTGAATTCGCGGAATCGGCCGTCCTGCGGGCGTTCGCCGCGCCAGACCTTCTGCATCTGGTAGCGGCGGAACGGGAAGGCCAGGTGTCCGGCGTTTTCCACCACGTAGCGGGCGAAGGGGACCGTCAGGTCGAAATGCAGGGCCAGCGCGTTGGGGTCGTGCTTGGCGGATTCCTCGGCGGCCAGGCGGGAGAGGCCGTAGACCTCCTTGTCGATCTCGCCCTTGCGCAGCAGCTGTCCGACGGTTTCCACGGCGCGGGTCTCGATGTTGCCGAACCCATGCAGCTCGAAGATCCGACGCAGCGTGTCCAATACATGCTGCTCCACCGCACGCTCCTGCGGGAGCCATTCGGGGAAGCCGGATAGTGAGGCCTTGCGTGCCATGAAGTCTGTACTCCTAGTGAGGGGGAAAACTGGTTGGTTGCCACGGTCCGCGGGCCGCCGGTCCGAGGGATTCGGCCTTCGGCGGCGGGCACGTAGGGAACCAAGTCTAATGGCGCGCCACTGCGCCGATGGCGAAACGACGCGAATGCGTCAGGGTTTTGCGGCGCAGGAGTACCGGGGGTTGGGACATGGCAGGTAAAGTGGCGGAGACAGTTGTGTCCCGGCGCATAACCGGGGCCGAACCTTAGCGAAAGAGTTTCAGCGGTGACCACCAGTCAGCAATCCGACGACAATCTCCAGCCAGCAGCAGCGGCCGAGGAGCAGCAAACCGAAAGCACGGTAGAGGCAACCCCGGTTGCAGAGCCTGAAGCGGCAGTGGAGGCACCGGAAACGGAAGCCCCGGCAGCGCAGGAAGCACCCGTTGCCGAGGCAACCCCGGTTGCAGAACCCGAAGCGGCAGCGGAGGCACCCGAAACGGAAGCCCCGGCAGTTGAGGAAGCAGCGGCTCAGGAAGCACCAGCCGCCGAGGCAACGCCGGCAGCAGCCAAGCCCGCGGCACATGCCGTGCCGACCCCGGCTGCCATGGCCCCGTCCGCGCGCCCATCGGGCAAGCACGCCGCGAAGGTCGCCGCACCCGTTGCCGCTCCCCCGACGTTCACCACCCCGCCGGAGGAAGCCGCCAAGTTCGGCCGCGTTTCGGAGGACGGCCATGTCTTCCTTCTCGTCGACGGCTCCGAGCACCCGGTAGGCCAGTACCCGGATGCCACCGCCGAAGAGGCCCTGGCCTACTTCGTGCGCAAGCACGACGAGGTTGTCTCCTCGCTCATGCTCCTGGAGCAGCGCGTCGCCGCCAAGGCCCCGAGCTCTGACATGAACAAGACCCTGGACCACCTCGCCGCCACGGTGGCCGAGCGTGCCATGGTCGGGGACATCCCGGCACTGGAAGCGCGCATCGAGACCGCCCGCGCCGCCGTCGCCGAACTGGTTGCCACCGAGCGCAAGGCCAATGAGGAGCTGCGCGCCACCGAGCTCGCCGCCCGCGAGGCCATCGTCGCCGAGGCCGAGGCGCTGGCCGCCACGGATCCGTCGACCGTGCAGTGGAAGCAAGGCTCCAACCGCATGAACGACCTCTTCGACGCCTGGAAGACCGCGCAGAAGTCAGGCGTTCGCCTGGGACGATCGACCGAGGATTCCTTGTGGAAGCGCTTCCGCGGCGCCCGCACCACCTTCGACCGCCACCGCCGGGCCTACTTCTCGCAGCTCGATGCCACCAACTCCGAGGCCAAGGCCGCCAAGGAAGCGTTGATCGCACGCGCCGAGGAACTTTCGCGTTCGACCGACTGGGGACCGACCGCCGGTGAATACCGTCGCCTGATGGATGAGTGGAAGGCCTCCAAGCGCGCTTCGCGCAAGGACGACGACGCCCTGTGGGCACGTTTCCGCGCCGCGCAGGACGTCTTCTTCGAGGCCCGCCAGTCCGCGAACGCCGCCATCGACGAGGAGTTCGGCGCGAACCTCATCGTCAAGGAGGCCCTGCTGGTCGAGGCCAAGGCCCTGTTGCCGATCAAGGACCTGGCCGCGACCAAGAAGTCGCTGGATTCGATCCGTGACCGCTGGGAGGCCGCGGGCAAGGTTCCGCGTGCCGACATGCAGCGCGTGGAGTCCTCGCTTCGCCAGGTCGAGGAGGCCGTTCGTTCGGCCGAGGACGAGCAGTGGCGCCGGTCCAACCCGGAGACCAAGGCACGCTCGAACTCCATGCTGACCCAGCTCGAGGAGGCCATCGCCGGCCTCGAGGAGGACCTGGCCAAGGCGCAGGCCACGGGCGTCGAGTCCAAGATCAAGGCCGCCCAGGAAGCCCTGGACGCGCGTCGCCTGTGGCTCGAGACCCTGCAGAAGTCCTCCGCGGACTTCCAGTAACGGCACGCACGCACTGCTCCGCCGGGCGGGTACGGTTCGTTCGAACCGCACCCGCCCGGCGGCGTTTAATCCCCCACGGAAGCGGATGCCCGCGCCGTCGGGGGTGCTCGAAGGTTATCCACAGTTTCCGCCACTCCCCTGCCTCCTGGCACCCGCGCCTGTGAGAGTGGGGGAATGGAACGCACAATCCCCCGGAGCGAACCGGCCGAACCACAACTCCTGCACCCCGCCCCGGCCCGCGGCGCCCCGCAGGTCATCCTCGTCGATGCGCCGTTCACCCTCAACGAGCTGCAGGCGCTGAGGCTGCGCGGGTCCCTGCGCGAGATGCTTCCCGGAGCCTACGTCTCCGCCGCCCACCCGGACAATTCGGTGACCCGCGCGGGGGTGGCCGCTGCGGTGGCCGGGGAGCAACTGGTGCCCGGCCGTGCCCTGTGCAAGTGCACGGCGGCATGGGTCTATGGCTGCGCGCCGATGCCGCGCGAACTGGACATCGTGGTGCCGCGCTACCACCGGCCCTGCGCGCCAACGCCGCGGATGGTGCTGCGCCTGAGCGAAGGTGCCATGGACGAAGACCAGATCTGCACGGTGGGAGGCATCGCCGTCACCTCGCCCTTGCGCACGGCGATGGACATTGCCTTCAATTGCGAGCTGCGCGAATCGCTGCCGGTCCTGGCCGCCATCAACGACTCGGCCCGCCTGCGCTGCGGGTACCGGGAGATGTTCGAGCAGATCAACGCGCAGGTGCGCCGGCCGGGCCGGCGCCGCGCGCTGATGGCCATCACCCGCCTGATGGACACGGAGCTGCCCGCGGCGGGCTGAAGGCGTGCGAGCCGGGACCGGCGGCTAGGAGCGGCGGGTCCCGCCCGAGGTGCGGTACACGTCGTACACCCCGTCGATCCGGCGCACGGCATTGAGCACGTGGCTGAGGTACTTCGGGTCACCCATCTCGAAGGCAAAGCGGGAGAACGCAACGCGGTCGCGCGAGGTGGAGACGCTGGCGGCCAGGATGTTCACGTGGTTCTCGGAGAGCACCCGCGTCACATCGGAGAGCAGCGACTTGCGGTCCAGCGCCTCGACCAGGATCTCCACCAGGAAGACGCTGGACTTGGTCGGCGCCCACTGCACCTCGACCAGCCGGTCGGGCTGCTCCTCGAGCTGCTTGAGGTTCACGCAGTCGGTCCGGTGCACCGACACCCCGGAGCCTCGGGTGACGAACCCGCGGATCGGGTCCGGCGGCACGGGCGTGCAGCAGCGTGCCAGCTTGGCCAGCACTTCTCCTGCGCCCGGGACGATGACCCCGGCGTCGGAATCGACCGACCGGCCCGGCACCGCGTAGATGGGGGTTTCCTCCAGCACCTCCGCGACGCCGCCGTTTTCCCCGCCGACCAGTGCGGTGAGGTGCTCGATGACGTTCTGCGCGGAGGTGTGCCCGTCGCCGACTGCCGCATAGAGCGCGGAGATGTCGTGGTGGCGCAGCTCCTGGGCGACGGCGGAAAGCACGTCGTGGGTCATCAGCTTCTGCAGCGGAAGATTGTTCTTCCGCAGCGCCTTCGTCAGCTGCTCCTTGCCCTTCTCAATGGCCTCCTCGCGGCGTTCCTTGGTGAACCACTGCCGGATCTTGTTCCGCGCGCGGGCGCTCTTGACGAAGCCCTGCCAGTCCTGGGAGGGTCCGGCGTTTTCGGCCTTGGAGGTGAAGACCTCCACCATGTCACCGTGGTGAAGCTCGGAATTCAGCGGCACCAGCTTGCCGTTCACACGCGCGCCGATGGTGCGGTGGCCGACGTCGGTGTGCACCGAGTACGCGAAGTCCACCGGCGTGGATCCCACGGGAAGGGACATGATCTGTCCCTTGGGGGTGAAGACGAAGACCTCGGCGGTGTTGATCTCGTAGCGCAACGAGTCCAGGAACTCGTTGGAGTCGGAAGTTTCCTTCTGCCAGTCCATGAGGCTGCGCAGCCAGTCCATGTCCTGTTCCTCGACCGAGCGGCCGTCGGAAGGGGCGCCGTGCTTGTACTTGAAGTGCGCCGCCACGCCGTATTCGGCACGCTGGTGCATGTCGTGGGTGCGGATCTGGATTTCCACCGGCTTGCCGTCGGGCCCGATCACGGTGGTGTGCAGCGACTGGTACAGGTTGAACTTGGGCAGTGCGATGTAGTCCTTGAACCGTCCCGGCAGCGGGGTCCAGCGCGCGTGCATCAACCCCAGCACCGCGTAGCAGTCCTTGACCGTGTCAACGAGCACCCGCACGCCCATCAGGTCGTGGATGTCATCGAAGTCCTTGCCGCGCACGATCATCTTCTGGTAGATCGAGTAGTAGTGCTTGGGCCGGCCGCTGATGGTGGCCTTGAGCCGGGCGGCGGAGATGTCCTCGGCGATGGCGCTGCGCACCGTGCCCAGGTACTTCTCGCGTTCGGGGGTCCGTTCCCCGACCATGCGCACGATCTCCTCGTACACCTTGGGGTGCAGGGCGGCGAAGGAAAGGTCCTCGAGTTCCCACTTGACGGTGTTCATGCCCAGTCGGTGGGCCAGCGGTGCGAAGATCTCCAGGGTCTCGCGCGCCTTCTTGGCGCTGGACTCCGGGGAGACATAGCGCCAGGTGCGCGCGTTGTGCAGGCGGTCGGCCAGTTTGATCAGCAGCACGCGGATGTCCTTGGACATCGCGATGACCATCTTGCGCACGGTCTCCGCCTGCGCAGCCTCCCCGAACTGCACCTTGTCCAGCTTGGTGACCCCGTCCACCAGCTTGGCGATCTCCTCGCCGAACTCGCGGGTGAGGGTCTCCAGGGAATAGTCGGTGTCCTCGACGGTGTCGTGCAGCAGGGCCGCGGCAAGGATCGCCCCGGTCATGCCCATTTCCGCCAGGATCGTGGCCACCGCCACGGGGTGGGTGATGTACGGGTCACCGCTCTTGCGCTTCTGGCCCTCGTGGCAACGTTCGGCCACGGCGTAGGCTCGGGCCAGCAGGTCTAGGTCTGCCTTGGGGTTCTGGGCGCGCACGGTGCGCAGCAACGGTTCCAGGGTCGGGGGCTGGGCGCTGGGCCCGCGTCCGGCCAGGCGGACCAACCGGGAGATCGTCCCGCGCCTGGGTGCGGGATTCGGGGCCCCTGGCATCATGACACCGTGGTTCTCGGCCATCTGGTGCCTCCTTTTCGATCAGGGTCCGTCGCCGTGGCGCTGGCGCCGCAATAAGTTCACGGGAAGTCGAAACAGGCCCTCGTTCCGGGTGCCGCTGCGGGCAGCGCGGGCGAAGGCCACTCCAACTTCCTCTTGCTAGGTTATAGCACTTCCGGGCCAAAGGCGGACGGCAGGGCCACCGGAGTCATCCTCCGGTGGCCCCGCCGTCCAATGCACCGGATGAACCCGGTGCGCAGGCAACGATCAGGCGTTCGCCAGTCGGCTTGCCTCGATCTTCTTGTTGTGGCGTTCGATCTCCGGTTCGCCGTCGCGCAGCAG
The DNA here is from genome assembly GCF_045798545.1 of Paeniglutamicibacter sp. ORCA_105. Taxonomy (NCBI): domain Bacteria; kingdom Bacillati; phylum Actinomycetota; class Actinomycetes; order Micrococcales; family Micrococcaceae; genus Paeniglutamicibacter; species Paeniglutamicibacter sp. ORCA_105. Next base: position 46,294 of record NZ_JBIXLM010000003.1, read on the forward strand.
CGAGTAGAGCGGAGCCTGGACGAAGAGCGTCGAGAGAGCCGAGACGATGATGCCTATGAACAGCGCCAGCGACAGGTCCTTCAGCGTGCCGGCACCCAGCAGGTAGGAACCGATGAACAGGATCGAGGCCACCGGCAGCACTGCAACCACCGAGGTGTTGATGGAACGCACCAGGGTCTGGTTGATGCCCAGGTTCACCAGTTCCTCGAAGTTGCGTTTGGATTGCCCTTCGAACCCGGCAGTGTTTTCGCGCACCTTGTCGAAGACCACCACGGTGTCATAGAGCGAATAGCTCAGGATCGTCAGGAAGCCGATGATCGCCGAGGGCGTGACCTCGAAGCCGGAGAGCGAGTAGATCCCGGCGGTGATCACCACGACCTGGAGCAGCCCGATGATTGCCGCGAGCGACATCTTCCAGGTGCGGAAGTAGGCTGCCATGAGCAACGCCACCAGCACAACGAACACGATGAGGCCGATGATTGCCTGTTTGGAGATGTCCGCGCCCCAGGTGGGGCCGACGAAGGTCGAGGTCACTTCCGCCTTGGTGACGCCGTAGGCGCCGGCCAGTGCCTCGGCGACGTCCAGGGTCTGGTCGTCGGTGAGCTTGTCGGTCTGCACGCGCATGGTGTTCGGGGCGATGTTGGTGACCCGCGGGTGGTGGTCCGGGGCGATCGCCACGACGGCGGACTCCCCGGCGGGCACCTCGGTGTGTTCCACCTTCGAGATGGTGAACTCGGACCCGCCGCGGAACTCGATGCCCAGGTTGAATCCGCCCTTGGCGACGGGGACCAGGATGGCCAGCAGCACCAGGACCGCGGAGAGCGCCAGCCAGAGCTTGCGCCGTCCGGTGAACGGGTATGACCGCTTGCCGGTGTAGAGCTCGTTGCCCCATGTTGCGAGATTAGCCATTTGAAGAATCCTTACCGGCTGGTTCGTCCTGCTTGGTGGGCGCCGAGACGCTGGTCGCGGCCTTGCGGCGTTCGGCGATGGTCTGCCGGCGCCCGGCCTCGGAGGCCGCATTGGCGTTCTTCTTGCCGCGCGCCGCCTCCGCCTCGGGGCTGAAGCTGCGGACGCGTCCGGCACCGCGGTAGAGCGGCACGGCTCCCAGCAGCGACGGGTCGAGCCCGGAGAGGCGGTGCCCCTCGCCGAAGAACTTGGTCTTGGCCAGCAGCTGCAGGGTCGGGTGGGTGAGCAGGAAGACTACGACGATATCGACAATTGCGGTCAGGCCCAGGGTGAAGGCGAAGCCCCGCACGTTGCCCACGGCAACGATGTACAACACCACCGCGGCCAGGATGTTCACGGCCTTGGAGGCCAGAATGGTCCGCTTGGCGCGTTTCCAGCCGATCTCCACCGCCGAGGTCAGCGGACGTCCGTCGCGCAGTTCGTCGCGGATGCGTTCGAAGTACACGATGAAGGAGTCGGCGATCAGGCCAATGGCCACCACCAGGCCCGCAACGCCTGCCAGCGAGAGCCGGTAGTTCATCGACCAGCCAAGCAGCACCAGCGCCAGATAGGTCAGCAGTCCGGAAACGATCAGCGACACGATGGTCACCATGCCCAGCAGTCGGTACTGGAAGAGCGAGTAGATGGCCACCAGCCCCATGCCGATCAGGCCCGCGATGAGGCCGCTGCGCAGCTGGTCCGAACCAAGGGTCGCGGAGATCTGCTGCTCGGACTGGATGTCGAAGCTGATCGGCAGGGCGCCGAACTTCAGCTGGTCGGCCAGGGCCTTGGAGCTCTGCTCGGTGAAGTTGCCGGTGATCTGGGCACGCCCGTCGGGGATCACCGCGTTTGCAGTCGGGGCGGAGATCACGGTGCCGTCAAGCACGATCGCGAACTGGTTCTGCGCGCCCTGCATGCCAACCAGTCGTTGGGTGACTTCGGCGAACTTCGTCTTGCCCTCGTTGTTGAATTCCAGGTTCACGCCCCACTGGCCGGTGACCGCGCCCTGCTGGCCGCGGACCATGCCGAAGGAGGCATCGGCAATGTCGGCGCCGGGAACCTCAACTGGACCCAGGATGTACTTCTGTCCCATGTCCGGGTCGCAGGAGATCATCGGCTTGGACGGGTCGTGCGATTCCTCGGATCCCTGGCCGAGCTCGGCGGGGCAATCGTAGGCCTCGAACTGCTGGTACAGGGCCGCGTCGATCCAGTTCAGGTCCGAACCGTTCTCCGGCTCGGCAGACGGCTTGGGAAGCTCCGCCTCCGGCAGTCGCTGGTCCTCGGGAACGGCCGTGAAGGGCCCGGCCAGGATGACCGGACGGAACTCCATGTTGGCCGAGGCCTGGATCAGTTCGCGGGTGCGGGTGTCCGGAACGCCCGGCATGGAGACCACGACGTTGCGCCCGGACTGGGTGGTGATCTCGGCTTCGGACACACCGGTGCCGTCCACACGCTGGCGGATGATTTCCACCGCCTGGTCCAGTTGCTCCTGCGTTGCCGCGGCACCGCCCTCAACTCGCGGGGCCAAGATCATTTGGGTGCCGCCCTCAAGGTCGAGGGCAAGTTTGGGGGCAAATGCTGCCTTCCCGCTCAGCACGCCGGTAATGAGGATGGCTGCCGAAATAAGGAAGATCACGCCGAGCCACAGCAGGGATTTACGCGCCTGCTTGATCGGACCAGTAGATGACATCGTGGGGCTTTCTGGTTGTTCCGTCGCCCTCGCGGGGACGAAGATTCCGCGGAAAACCCGAAGCCGGCCGCAACTCCCCCCTCAGAGGGATCCGGGGCGGCTCCGGGCCGCTTGGTGAAGTTCGGTCGAGGCCGGGTTGCTCACCTGTGGGCCCTTGGCCCACAGAAATCCGGCCACCGTTCACTGCTACGGGGGTGAGGGGGGTGCCCGGGGGGCACGGCCCCGTTAGGCCTTGGGGCCCTTGTCGTCGTTGTTGAGGCGACGCAGGGTCTCCTCGGGGCTTTCGACGTCGGCGGCTTCGGTGTTCCCGGCCTGCTCGGAGGTCAGCGATGATGCATCGTTCGGGACCTCAACGGCGTCGGCTTCGGCCGCTTCGGGGGCGACAACCTTGGCAACGACCTGGGAGTGCACGGTGACGAAGCTGCCCGGGGATACCTCCAGGACGATCTTGTTCTCATCGGTGTCGATGCTCGAGATGGTGCCGAAGAGACCGAACTGGGTCATCACCTCGGCGCCCGGGGCAAGATTCGAGCGGATTTCCTCCTGAGCCTTGGCCGCCTTCTTACGGCCACGCATCATCATGAAGATCAGCAGGCCAAAGGCGGCGAGCATGATCAACATGGTCGGGTCGAACGGGGCCGCTCCGCCGGCAGCGGCTTGGGCCAAAACGTTTTCGGTCACGAGATAATACCTGTTTCTAAGTCATGGTCAACGGCGCGCACAATCGCAATTGCGCAGCCGGTGGGCTTTTCCATACTATAGGGACTTTCTGGCCAAACCCCGACCGCGCAGGCGTTTTGGCCTGCGAATGTCCTCTGAATCATGGCTCGCGCCGGCGCGGGGCGTTGGCCGGCGCCTATTCCTCGTCGTCAGCGTCGAGCTCGAAGCTGGCCTGCCCGGCAAATACGGCATCGGCGGGCATCCGGAGTCCCAGGTGACTCCAGGCCTCCGCGGTGGCGATGCGGCCCCGCGGGGTTCGCCCGAGCAGGCCCTCGCGGACCAGGAACGGCTCGGCGACGGTCTCCACCGTCTCGGTCTCCTCGCCGACGGCAATCGCGAGTGTCGAGAGGCCCACCGGTCCCCCGCCGAACTTGGTGCACAGGGCATGGAGCACTGCACGGTCCAGGCGGTCCAGACCGCGGGCGTCGACCTCGTACATGTCCAGGGCGGCGGAGGCTGCGCGGGCGTCGATGCTTTCGAGCCGGTTCACCAGCGCCCAGTCGCGCACCCGGCGCAGCAGCCGGTTGGCGATGCGGGGGGTGCCGCGCGAGCGGGAGGCGATTTCGTAGAACGCCGCGGAATTGACCTTCAGCGAGAGCATCATCGCCGAGCGGCGCAGCACCAGCTCGAGTTCCTCGACGCTGTAGAACTCCAGGTGGCCGGTGAAGCCGAACCTGTCGCGCAGCGGCCCGGGCAGCAGGCCGGCACGGGTGGTGGCACCGACCAGGGTGAACGGGGGAAGCTCAAGCGGAATCGCCGTCGCGCCGGCACCCTTGCCCACGATGATGTCGACCCGGAAGTCCTCCATGGCCATATAGAGCATTTCCTCGGCGGGGCGGCTCATCCGGTGGATCTCGTCCAGGAACAGCACCTCCCCCTCGGTGAGCGAGGAGAGGATGGCGGCCAGGTCGCCGGCATGCTGGATCGCCGGGCCCGAGCTGATGCGAAGCGGCGCGTTCATCTCGGCGGCAATGATCATCGACAGCGTGGTCTTGCCCAGGCCAGGCGGGCCCGAGAGCAGCACGTGGTCTGCGGTGCGTTCGCGGATCTTGGAGGCCTCGAGCACCAGCGAAAGCTGCTGGCGGACGCGCGCCTGGCCAACGAAATCGTCCAGGTTCTTGGGGCGCAACGCCGCCTCGAGCACCCGCTCCTCGGGTTCCGAGCCGGCGTCGGTCAACGCACCGGTTTCTGCCATGGCCTACTCCTAGTTTCCCGGCCGGTTGCCGCGCCCCAGGGAACGCAGCACCGCCCGCAGGATTTCCGGCACGCTGCCGCTTGCAACGATTTGCGGGTCGTTCTTGGTCAGGGCGTCCAGGGCCTTGACCGCATCCTTCTCCGTCCAGCCCAGGCCGGTCAGCGCCTCGAGGACCTGCGGTTCCCAGGACCTGGCGGCCACGGGGCTGCCTGCCGGCACCGGGGCCCCGGTGGGGACGAGCTTGCCGTTGAGTTCCAACACGATGCGCTCGGCGCCCTTGGGTCCGATGCCCGAGACCTTAGTGAAGGCCTTGGTGTCCTTGGTGCTCGCGGCGATGCGGACCTCCTCGGGGGTGTGCACCGAGAGGATCGCCAGGCCGGTGCGCGGGCCGATGCCCGAGACCCCGGTGAGGACCTCGAAGACCTCTCGTTCGTCCCCGCTGGCGAAGCCGAAGAGCGTCATCGAGTCCTCGCGCACCACCATGGAGGTGTGCACCAGCGCTTCGCGGCCCACCTGCAAGGTGGCCAGCGTCTGCGGGGTGGCTTGGATCAGCATGCCGAAGCCGCCGACCTCAATGACCGCATTGTTCAGGTTGACCTGTTGCGGCACTCCTCGCAGCGTACTGATCATGTGGGCGTTCCTCCGTGGTACCGGGCCGCGCGGAAGTTCGTCGAACACGCCAGCCATGCGAATATATCTACGAACAGCTTACAGGTTCGGAAGGCTGCGCCCGTGGAGGCGCCGAATTGGCTAGCGAGCCTTGACCGAGCGGGCCTTGGCCTCTGCGGCGATCCATGCTCGTTGGGCCGGGGTCAGGCCCGAAGATCCGCCCGCGGGACGTGATCCCGAGGCGGAGGCGGCGGCGCCGGCGGAGCCGAATGCGGCACCGCGCCAGCCGTGCGTGATGGCCAGGGCAGCGGCGTCCGCGGCGTCGGCGGGCGAGGGAGGCTCATCAAGGCGCAGGATCTTGGCCACCATCTTGCCCACGGCGTTCTTGTTGGCCGCACCCGATCCGGTCACCGCGGCCTTGACCTCGGTGGGGGTGTGCAATGCGACGGGGATGTTGCGCCGTGCCGCGGCAACGATGACAACGCCCGAGGCCTGGGCGGTGCCCATCACGGTGCTGACATTGAGCTGGCTGAAGACCCGCTCGAGGGCCAGCACGTCGGGCTTGTGCTTGTCGAGCCACGCATCGATGCCATCGGCGATGGCCAACAGTCGTTGGTCCAGCGGGGTGCCCGGAGGGGTACCCACCACCGATACATCAATCAGCGTGGCGCGACGGTTGGGCTCGACGTCGACCACGGCCAGACCGCAACGGGTCAGTCCGGGGTCGACGCCAACCACTCTTAAGGGCATGGAAGAGGACTAGTCCTGTTCGAGTTCTGCCATGACCTCGGCACTGATGTCGGCGTTCGAGTAGACGTTCTGGACGTCGTCCAGTTCCTCGAGCGCGTCGGCCAGCTTCAGGAACTTGCGGGCCGAGTCGGCATCCAGTTCCACCTGCATCGAGGGAACGAATTCGATTTCGTCGCTCTCGTAGGCGATGCCGGCTTCCTCGAGTGCCGCAACAATGGAGCGCAGGTCGGTGGGTTCGGAGTGGATCTCGAAGGATTCCCCGGCTTCCTTGACCTCGTCGGCACCCGCGTCGAGCACTGCCATCAGCACGTCGTCTTCGGTCAGGCCGTTCTTCGGCAGGCCCACGACGCCCTTGCGGGTGAACATGTAGGCAACGGATCCGGGATCGGCGATCGATCCACCGTTGCGGGTGATTCCCAGGCGGACCTCGGAGGCAGCGCGGTTCTTGTTGTCGGTCAGGCACTCAATGAGCAACGCCGAACCCTGCGGGCCGCGGGCCTCGTAGATGATCTCGGTGTAGTCAATGACCTCACCGGTCAGGCCGGCGCCGCGCTTGATGGCGCGATCGATGTTGTCGCTGGGGACCGAGGTCTTCTTGGCCTTGGATACCGCAAGTTCAAGGCCCGGGTTTCCGGCCATGTCGGCGCCGCCCGCGCGGGCGGCGACCTCGATGTTCTTGATCAGCTTGGCGAAGGACTTGGCACGCCTGCTGTCGAGGATAGCCTTCTTGTGTTTGGTGGTAGCCCATTTGGAGTGGCCGGACATGCTTACGCGTCTCCTCTGATCATTTGGATAAAGAGTTCGTGGATCCGACGCTCTCCGCCCACCTCAGGGTGGAAGGAGGTCGCCAGCAAATTTCCCGAACGTACTGCAACAATTCTATCCACCCGAAGCCCATCCGCGCCCAAGGGCGTGTTTTCGGCGGGGACCTTGGCCAGTACCTGCACCTTTTCACCCACGCTTTGGACCCACGGCGCTCGGATGAATGCCGCCCGCACCGGTGCTGTCACCCGGTTCGGGTCCTGGCTTGGGAGGGACTCGAGCCCGCGGATCGCCAGGTCCACCTCGAAGGAGTCGACCTGGCGCCCGAAGGCGTTGCGCTTGACCACCATATCGATTCCCCCGAAACTTTGCTGGGGTTCGCCTTTGAGGTTGCTTGTCGGGTCGGCGATGGTGTCGGCCAGCATGATCATTCCGGCACACGACCCGTAGACCGGGAACCCGTCGGCGATCCTGGCCTTGAGCACCTCGGCCACGCCGTACATGCGCGAGAGCTTGTCGATCACCGTTGATTCGCCGCCGGGAATGACCAACCCGTCAAGGTCTGCCAGCTCGCGCGGGGACTTCACCGGCAACGCCAGCGCGCCCAGTGAATCGAGTGCGGCCAGGTGTTCGCGTACATCCCCTTGCAGGGCAAGAACCCCAATACGTGGCGCCATCGTGGATCACTTTCTGGTTTCGTGGAAATGAATGGTGGGTGCCCGGCGCACCGCGATGGAGCGCGTGGACAGCTCAGCGTAAACCCGGGCAGCCTTTCGGCAATATTTTGATGACGCTCTCGGGCGCGTCGGACGGCTACGGTTGTGGCAACGACCACATTTTCGCGCCATCGGTGCGTGCGTTCATGGAGTTCACGGTGTCGGTGGTGCGCTTGAGCGAGGCGCTGTCCTGGCGCTTGGTGGTGCAGGGTTCCCCGTCGGCGGCGGGCAGCGCGCACCACCGCAGCGGGTCCTGGGCCATGATGTGAGGCGCCCACACCAGCTTCCCGGGACTCCAGCTTTTCCCGGTGCGCACGAATTGCATTTTCGCCGTGATGCCCTCTTGGTTCAGCACCGTCCTGGTTGCGTGCTTGGCCACCGAATTCCCCAGGCCGTAGACGATCCAGGTGCCCTTGTGCTTCTCGATCGGCAGCACCGAGTGGGTGTGGTGGGAGTAGATGAAATCGAATTCCCCGCTCTCGGCCAGCGAGCGATTCAGCGTGATTTGAGATGCGGTGGGCTCGCTGCTGTATTCGGCACCGTCGTGGAGCGCCGCCATGACTATGTCAGCGCCGGCCGCACGTGCGGCCTTTGCCCGGGAGACCAGCGAGGCCTTGGCGATGTCGTCCACCCGCCACGGAGCATCCTCCGCGACCCCGTTGAGCGAGAAGGTGCCGGCAATGACGGCGACCCTTGCGGTACCGACCTCAACCATCAACGGCTTCGCGGCCTCGGCTGCGCTGCGGTACGAACCGGTGGAGAGCAGCCCCGCCGCATCGAGCGCATCCAGGGTCCGTTTGACCCCTGGCACGCCGGCGTCCATGGAGTGGTTGCTGGCGGTGGTGCAGCCGTCGTAGCCGACGTCCTTTAGGGCGGGGATGACCGATGGCGGAACGCTGAACATGGGGTACCCCTTGAACGGACCGCCCGGGGCGGCGACCGGGGTTTCCAGGTTGCACAGCGCCAGGTCGCTGTCCGCCAGGTACGGTTCGATGCCCTCCAGCAGCGGCCCGAAGTCCATCGATCCCTTCCCGTCCTTCTCCGCCTGGTCCCACAAGGCCGGGTGCAGCAGGATGTCGCCGGCCACGGCCACCTCGATGCACTCATCCCCCGGGCAATCAGGGGCCTTCGGGGACGCCGACGCGGCATTGGTTGAGGTCCCCGGCGCGCTCGCGGCTTCGGTTGGCGCGGGCTGCCCGGTGGGAGCGGAGAGGCTTGAAGCCGTCGCCGCGGTGCTTTCGGAGGGCCCCGGCGAAGGCGGCGCGGGGGCGCAGGCACCCAACGCGGAGACGAGCAGCAACGCCGCGCACAGGGCTGCGCGTCTTCGGCCAACGGTGCCGCGCACGAATCGATGAGACATAGCCAAAAGCCTAACCCTGCGCCGGGTCTTGCGGCGCGGGAAACGGACAGCACCGCGGGCTTATGACAGGGTTAACAGCATGCATAATCCGTTGCTTGAGCGAAGCACCTTGCCGTTTGAATTCCCAGATTATTCAGCCCTGGAAGCTCCCCACTACCTGGACGCGGTCCGGCACGGCGTGGACGGTCAGCTGGAGGAACTCCGGGCCATCGCACAAAACCCCGAGGCACCGACCTTCGAGAACACCTTCGTGGCCATGGAATGCAGCGGTGCGCTGCTGCGCCGGGCCCTGATGACGTACTGGACGGTGTTCTCGGCACACGGCACCGATGAGTTGCGCGAAATCGACCCCGAGCTTCAGGCCCTGGTCTCGGCGCACGAAGATGGCATCCACCTGGACGAGGAACTTTTCGCCCGGTTGGTCTCCCTGGATGCCGCCGGGCTGGTGGGCGAGGATGCCCGGCTGGTGGCCGAGACCCTGCGCACCTTCCGTGCCGCCGGCGCCGAACTCGACGAGACCAGCAAGGCACGACTGCGTGCCCTGAACAGCGAGATCACCGACCTCTCCAGCGAATATTCGCGCAGGCTCCTGGGTGCCATGAACGAGGCCGCCGTGCTCTTTGCCGATGCCGCGGAACTGGAAGGGCTCAGCGACGGGGAACGTGCCTCCGCGGCCGATGCAGCCCGGGCCGCCGGCCACGCCGACGGCTACCTGCTGACCCTGGTGCTGCCCACCTCGCAGCCCTTGCTTGAGCGGCTGGTGCGTTCCGATTCCCGCCGCCGGCTCTTTGAGGCTTCGGTGAACCGCGGGCTGGAGGGAGAGAACCGGACCCTTGAGTTGGCGGCCCGGATGGCGTCGTTGCGTTCGACTCGGGCCCGGCTGCTGGGCCACAACACGCACGCCGACGTCGTGCTGCAGGAGGCCACCGCCCCCGACCTGGACGCCGTGCGCGGCCGGCTGGCCGAACTCATCCCCCCCGCCGTGGCCAATGCCCGCGCCGAGGCGGCCGAACTGGAAAAGATCTCCGGCTCCCCCATCATGCCCTGGGACTGGGCCTATTACTCGGCGGCTGTGGCGCGCGAACGCCACGCGCTGGACACCGCGGCGCTGCGCGAATACTTCGAGCTGGATGCGGTGATCGAGCGCGGCGTGTTCGCCGCCGCCACCCGGCTGTACGGGCTGGGCTTCACCGAGCGCTTCGACTTGCCGACCTACCACCCCGACGTGCGCACCTGGGAGGTCTTCAACGAAGACGGGTCGACACTCGGCCTGTTCCTGGGCGACTACTTTGCCCGATCCACCAAGGCCGGCGGCGCGTGGATGAACTCCATCCGCGAATCAGCGTCGCTGCTGGGCGAACTTCCGGTGGTCACCAACACCCTAAACATTCCCAAGCCGGCGGCGAGCGAGCCTGCCCTGGTGAGCCTGGACGAGGTCAACACGCTTTTCCACGAGTTCGGGCACGCGCTGCACGGGCTCTTCTCCAATGGCGCATACCCGTCGCTGGCCGGCACCAGCGTCCCGCGGGACTTCGTCGAATACCCCTCGCAGGTCAACGAGATGTGGGCCCTGCACGCCGAGGTGCTGCCAGGCTATGCGTCACACACCCGCACCGGAGAACCGCTGCCCGACGGCACGGTCGAGGCGCTGGAGGCCGCTGCCCTGTGGGGCGAGGGCTTTGCCACCACCGAGTACCTCTCCGCCGCCGTCCTGGACTTGGCCTGGCACTCGCTCACCGACGGCGAACTCGTCGCGGACCCGCTCGAATTCGAGCATCGGGCGCTCACCGAGGCCGGGCTGATCCCGGATCTGGTCCCCTCGCGCTACCGAACCGGGTACTTCAAGCACATTTTCGACGGCGGATACTCGGCCGGGTACTACTCCTACATCTGGTCAGAGGTGCTCGACGCCGACACCGTTGAATGGTTTACCGAGAACGGCGGGCCGAAGCGGGAAAACGGGGAAAGGTTCCGCACGGAGCTGCTCTCGCGCGGCAACATGCGGGACCCGCTGGAGTCCTATGAGATCTTCCGCGGCCGCCCGCCACTGATCGAACCGTTGCTGCTTCGCCGCGGCCTGGCAAAGGAAATCAAAGCGTGACAACCATTAGTTTTGCCCAGGAGGCGCTCTCCCACTGGCACCAGGCGGTAGCCATTGCCACGGGCGGCAAACTCTTCACCACCCACGGATGCTCATGGGCCTGGCAGCCGGCCCGAGCGCGGCTGGTATTGCTGTTCCCAGCCCACGCGCAGGAAGCCGGGCTGCGCCCGGGCCTGGCCGAGGGAACCCGCCTCGGTGCACGCCGGGTGGATGCCTGGGTCAATTCCGGTGCGCCCTCGGGCCCGCTGGAGGCCGCAGGATTCTCCGATGCCGCACAGATTTCCTGGCATGCCGGGGAACTGGTGGGACCCGAGGAGCCCTGGGACGGGCGCGTGCGCCTGGGCACGGACATCCCCGAGGCCGTCGGTCCCGATGCGAAGGAACTCCAGGTCGCCAACCTGTGGCGCGATCCGGCCACCGCGGGCCTTAGCGCCGGACACCCGGCGTTGCGCCGTGTAGAACAGGCCACAGCCCGCACCCTCGAGGGTGATCTGGTGGGCCGTGCCTTCGCCCAGCAGGCATTCGGCGGACAATTGGCCATCCACGGGCTGGCGGTGTCGCCTGCGCACCGCCGGCTTGGCATCGGGTCGGCCCTGCTCAACGGGCTGGCCCGCGGCATGGTCAACCCACTGGGGCTGGACGAGGAATCAAGCATCGAGCTCATTGCCGCCGCGTCGCCGCGTTCAGCACCGTTCTTCGAGGCCAACGGCATGCGCCTGTTGGGCCGCGGACGGCACCTGGTGCTGCGGTGAGATGAAGCCTCGAAAGTAGGCGGGGAAGAACGAATAAGCGCCCAGGGAAATACCGCGAACTTTCCCCAACACTTTCTAAGAGGCGGGAAGCGGCTCCGAACGCAGAGTGAGTGCTGATGTACCGCGGCGGGCTTACCACTCCCCAGATCGTGAAGCTCGTTGATACGGCAACGTCGACCGTCGGCTAACACATCGGGAATCCACCGTGCAGGATGGCTTCGGGCCGCTTGGTTTTTTCCTTCCAAAGTGCGCCCGGCGGATCAGTAACGGGACCGTGCCGGGGGGTCGATAGGGCATCATCCCCGCTCTTGCCTATGCGGATCGGCGGAGTGACTGCCAAAACGGCAGATCCGTCTCAGTCAGATGGCCACCGGCGGAATCGTCCGCCGATTAAGGGCCCACTCCTTAGCCGACCATGGTGCCTCTCAGCGCTCAGGGCAGCAGCCGGTAATCCTGTACCGACGGAGTTCGGTCCAAGATTCCTTCCATGATGACCCGGGAGAACCATCCAATGTCGAACTCATACTCATCACCGGCCGTGAAGGAAGCCGCAACCTCCTCCTGGTTATCGAAGCTGACGCCGCGGTCGACGTAGATATCCCCGCAATTCGACGTGTTGACCAACACCCCTGCCGTCGACACCGAACCCCTCGAGCCCCCCGAGCTCGTCCGCGGCTCCGCAGACACCACCTCGCACTGAATTGCCTCGACCCCAATTGAGTTCCACAGAGGGATTAACAGAACGCCGGCAGCGCCAAAAATCGTGAAAATTGCAGCGATTTTCCAGAACCACTTGGATCTTTGCCCGCCCGCCTTTTGAGCCGGCCTCTCGCTAGTCATCAATATCCCTCTACTACTCGTTTCACCAACCGCTAGAATGACGGCCAGTCGCTGGCCCGCTGCCTCCCATGACAAATCCCTGGACTCCACCGTTCCAGAGATCCTCGCGTCCCGGGACACCAGGATGCAACTCGGTATTCACCCGACCAACAGCAATGCCTCCAACTCGGTCTGCCCCTTGCTCGGTCAGGAATCGCGTGTCAGCACGAGTGCTGGGCGCTACATCGCGAGGTTGCCGGGACGACAGATGGGCAGGTCTGCGGTCTCCAACGGAATCGGCGGAGACACTGTCAACACGGGAATGCACTACGGCACCACCCCTCGCAAGGACTGGTCGACGCGGGACGCCTTGGGAGCGCTAGCGGGCGGGATTCTCGTCGGTTCGGCGGATCCTCACAGCAACCGGCGACATCGATCCCACTGCCCCGGGCTTCCTGACGACCCCCTGGCCGCGGCGCCCATGGGCCACGAGATGGCGCGGTCGCCGAGCCATGCCGAAACCTGACCGAGACCCAGACCCGCTACGCCGGCACCGGCCGGGTCCTGCGCCACACCGTCCGGGAACGGCCGTGCGTCGACACGAATCACTTCGACCCCGCCACCCAAGTCCAGACCCTGGGCCGACTGACGATCACCCTGGATCCGATGACGACGAAGCGTGAATCTCCTGCTTTCGAGGAACCATGCCTGAGCCTCACCGTGACCCACACCCGATACCCGGGCATCGACCTGATCCTGCGACACGCCATCAAGGAAGGGTCTTGGGGTGAGCCGAGTTACTTCGGTTCAAACCACCGATGCCCGGACCCCAGAATCACTTCACCCCGCAAGGTATCCCCCTTCAACGAGAATCCCCTCCGCAAAAACGAATTGAAAATAGACGCTTACTGCCATCAAGGCCGGCCCAAGGATATACAAGCCAATTCTTGATCCTTTACGCATATGATGAGCGTCAGGTTTCTTGCCTGTTCGCCAAAAAATAACAATGAATATCGGAGACATAACTAACGCAATCGGCATGGGAATTCCACTTCCACTGCGATCATATTTTCCATCGTAAGGCATTCTGGTGTCCAAGGGAACGTTCATAAAAACGAAAATTGCAACTAATATGCTTACGACAAAAGAAATGATACAAATAATGTCTACAAATTTCGAGGCCTTCCTTCCAAGTAGTAGATCCTGCTCAGTGAACTCAGTATCCGGATCCCGCTTATCCGCACCCGCACCATCATTTTTTGCTACCACGGCTCTACTCCTGTCCATCTCTCAATAACTTCTCCACCGACAAATTTCGCGCCTTCAACAATAGCGCCCGCGTGGGCTCCACCGTACGCAGCAAAGGAGTGCGTCATCCAATTCGGGTTCGAGCCCAAATTCGGGCCCAAATCGGAAGCGCCCGGGAACCGTGAAAGAAGCGCTCCTCCAATGCTGTCATATCCCTGTTCCAACTTGCTGTAGTCTTCTCCCGTAATGGCATGCTCGAGGTGCCCGCCGGCCCAGCTTCCCCCTCCGCCCGTACCGTATTGGGCAGCCTGCAGGATTCGACCGGATGCGCGAGGGAAGAGATACCCGCCTTGGCCACCGACCGCACCGCCGAGGAACCCGCCGGCAGCGGCTCCCAAACCGCCCCTCGTCGACCAATCCTTTCGAGGCGTGGTCCCGTAATACATTCCCGTGTTGACCGCGCCTCCGCCGATGCCGTTGGAGACCGCAGACCTGACCATCTGCCGTCCCGGCAACCTCGCGACGTAGCCCCCAACACTCGTGCTGACACGCGAGACCCCCGAAGCCACCGCAGAACCAGCCCGCGAGGAAACCGCCGAGACGGCCGCACCCGCCCGGCTTGCCCCCGAAACTGCTGCGGAGCCGATGCGGCCCGCAGCCGGCAGCAACCGCGAGGTCACCGCGGTTCCGGCACGTCCGACTCCGGAAACGACAAGGCCACCCACCCGGCCGGCCAAAGGGCCGGCAACCAGCCCGACAGCTCCCGTCAGGGCCACCTGCCCCCAGTTCACGCCGCCGGTCGTGGCCTTCTGAATGATCGTGTCCGCACCGGCACCGATCAACATCATCCCCACCGGCCCCCCGACACCGGTGGCCATGAGCGCGCCGCCGGCAACCACCATCGCGCCCCCGGCGACATACTCCCAGTTGCCCTTCCACCAATCCCCCACCGCGGAAACCACACTGCCGCCGACCGATCCGTCGTAGGCCTTCAACTCAGCGTCGGTCAGCGGACGCAGCCCCGTCGGATCGGTCGCATTCAGCGGATTGTTACCCGCATAGGCATACGGGTTGCCATCCCACCCCGCACCCAGGACCGGCGCCAAGGGATCGGTCGACAGGAACCCGCGAACTGACGGGTCATACGCACGCGCCCCCAGCCACTCCAGGCCCGCAACCTCCAGCCCGCCACCACCGGTCAGGCCGACACCCACCGGCAACACACCGACTGGCCCCGTGCCACCAGGCGTCGCACCCGAAAGGGAAGGAGCACCGATGACGGCCCACGGATCAAGCTGATCCGTGGGACGCACCGCACGCCAGCCGGCGCTCGCCCACCCATCACCGAAACCGGTCACACCGCCGGGCAGGGACAGAACCTGCCCGCCGCCGATCCCGGCCAGCGTCGGAACCGGGTTCGCCGTATCCCACCAAAGCTCGGCGCCGTCGACTCCTGCCAGCTCACCCAGGGCATCGACCCACAAGCTGTGCCGGGAAACCTCACCGCCATCGGGGGTGCGCACGGTGGTGCCCGCCAGGGAGCCGTTGGCACCCCAGGCATACTCGGTCCACAACCCATCCGGGGCGATCAACCGACTCCGCCGGCCCAACCCGTCATACACGTACTCGATCCGGGTCCCGTCGGGATCAGTCACCGCCAGCAACTGCCCCGCAACGTCATACTCATACACCCGCACGCCATCCGGCGTGCTCTCGCGCACCAGACGCCCGCCGGAGTCGTATTCCCACCCCGAGTGCGTGCCGGCGCCACCAGCCCGCGTGGTGGCAGCGGTGACCATCTGCCCGGCGCCGTCGTACCCGTACCGGGTCACCGCCCCGGCACGCGTCAGTCCCGTGATCCGGCCCTCGGCATCCCGGCCGATCATCGTCACGTCCTTTGCGCCAGCACCGCTGCAGTCGGACCGCGTGTTCTCGGCCAGGTATCCGTGCCGATAGACCCATTCCTGCACCAGGTCCCCCACCGTCGCGCACGTGATGCGCCCCGATGCATCGTGGGCGAACACCGCCGGGCCCAACAGGGAGTTCTCCACGGCAACCACCTGGCCGGCGGCATCACGCGTGTACGCCGTCACCGTCCCCTGGGCGTCGGTGAACCGGACGCGGTTTCCATCCGCGTCATACTCCCACGACAGGCCCGCCCCACCACGGGTGCGGCCCGTCAGCAGGCCACGCCGGTCGAACGACAACTCATGCTCGACCGCCAGCTCGTCCGGGCCCGAATAGTCGGTGACCACCAAGCGGCGGCGGACCAGGTCCCGCTCGAGTGCGGATACCAGCTGCCCGTCCACCGAGACGGAAACCTCGCGTCCGGCGGCATCGTAGGCCCAGGACGTGGTTTGCCCGTCCGGGTCCGTCCGGGACAGCTGCCGCCCCGCGGGATCATATGTCGCGGTGGTGACCCTCCCCAGCGGATCGGTCACCGACTCCACCTGGTCCGTGTCCGTATAGGTGCGCGTCACCACCCCGCCCACCGGATCGGTGACCCGCACCAAACGCCCGCGAACGTCGTATTCGAAGCGGGTCCGCCCGCCCACGCCATTGACTGTCTCGGTCAGCTCCCCCGCCACGTTGTACTTGAAACGGCGCGTGCCGTTCCAGGCATCCTGCGAAAACGTCAGCCGCCCGGCCTTGTCGTATGCGTACCCGGACACGCCCCGCCCGGGATTGCGGTGCAGCAAGAGTCGTCCGCACGGATCGTACTCGAACCTCTCCACCTCACCGGTGGGCAGCGTGCGGGCGGCGACGCGCTGGTCGGCGTCGTAGGCCAACTCGGTGAGGGCACCCAACGGATCCGTGGTCCGCCACGGCCGACCACACGCGTCATACTCGTACCGGGTCACCGCGCCCGTCGGGGAGGTGACCGAGGTGATCTTCCCGGCCACGTCGCGGCCCAACACCGTCAGCCCGCCCTCGCCGTCGACAAGCTCGACCGGGTTCCCCGCCGCGTCATAGGCGATGAGCTCCGCTGAGCCGTCCTCGGCCTCCACGCGCAGGGGGCGGCCATACTCGTCAAAGCGAATGGTCGAGGAGGCAAACGCCTCCGACAGCGTCGCCGTGCCGGTCTTGCGGTCCGTGCTGGAATCCGTGCGGACGCCCGTCGGGTCAACGACGGCGCTCAAATTGCCGAGAGAGTCGTATTCCCGCGCCCAGTCATGGCCGGCCGGATCCTTGATGCCGACCAGCCGGGAAAGGTCGTCGTGGACAAAGCCCCACCGGGCACCGTCCGGCAACACCGTGCCGGTCACGTTGCCCAGCTCATCAAAGATCCGCTCGACACTGCGTCCCAGGGGGTCCACCGTCCGGGCCAGCTCGCCGTTGGCGGCATATTGAAGCTCGGTCCGCCCGCCATCGGGGGCGACTGAGACGGTGATCCGCCCCGATTGGTCGTGTTCAAAGGCCCAGACGCCGCCGTCCGGGTTCTCGCGCCGCACCGGGGCACCGGTTGCGTCGTAGGTGAAACGGGTTTGCGCGCCGGAGGGGCTGATCGCCGCGACGGGACGGCCCGCGCCGTCGCGAACGATCCGCGCGAGATCGCCGACCGCGTTGCGGGTCGCGACGAGGTCGCCGAACCCGTCGTACTCGAAGCCGATCTCGACCCCGACCGGGTCGATGACCCGGGTCAGCAGCCCGTTGCGCCAGTCCAGCTCGGTGCGCCCGCCCAACGCGTCGATCATCGCCGACGGATCGCGGCAGATGTCGTCGGCATATTCGTAGGCCACCACGGCGCCGGATGCCGTCACGAGGGTGGTGATCCGGTCCTGTCCGTCCCACCCGTAGGTGAGGTCGGCGCCCTCCGGAGTCACGGTCCGGATCCGCCGGCCCCTCTCGTCGTAGGCGTGGACGGTGACAGACCCGTCGCGCTCGGTGAAGGAGACGAGGTTCCCGTGGGAGTCATACGCCATGGACTGGCGCCGGTCATCGCTGTCCAGGACGCCGACCAACCGGCCCCTGGCGTCGGCGATCCACGCGTTCGAACGCGACCCGTCCTCGTCGGAGACGGCCGTGACGCGGCCCGGCAGGTACGCGAAGCGTGTCCTGCGCCCGTGC
This sequence comes from Paeniglutamicibacter sp. ORCA_105, assembly GCF_045798545.1. Taxonomy (NCBI): domain Bacteria; kingdom Bacillati; phylum Actinomycetota; class Actinomycetes; order Micrococcales; family Micrococcaceae; genus Paeniglutamicibacter; species Paeniglutamicibacter sp. ORCA_105. The sequence goes on from NZ_JBIXLM010000003.1 coordinate 64,029, forward strand.
TGGGTCACCTGCAGGGCAACCCTGCCGTGCTCGTCATAGGTGTTCTCTGCCTCGAGGACGCCCGCGGCCGAAGCCACCGCGTCGATCAGGCCCTGCTCGTTCCATCGATACGTACGTGCGCCCAGCTCCGTGGCCACGGACGTCAACCGGCCGGCGGAGTCGTACCCGTACTCGACGCGCCGCCCGTCCGAAGCCCTCACCACGGCGACAAGCCCGTTGGCATAGTCGACCTCGAGGAACCTGCCCCGCACCTGCGTCAGCCGCGTCACCTGCCCGGCACCGGCGCCCTCGGCGGGCCGGTCCCGGTGGACGGACACGGTGCGCCCCGGCCCGGCTCCGGTCCCGACCCAGACGCCGGCCAGGGTGTAGGCCCACCATGCACCCTGGTTGTCCCGGATGACCAACAGCTCGGAGGTGCCCTCGCGCAGGGAATCCAACTCCACCAGGCCGCCCGCCGCGGCGGACTCGCGGGCCAGCCAGTAGTTCTCGCCCACGCAGCGGCCATACCCGGCCCCTTCGCGCGGGAAATCCACGGCACGGCCATCGGCCATCACCCAACGGCAACCCTCATCGCTGAACGTCAGCTGCTGGTCCAGCACCGAGGCCCAGCCCGGGCCGAACACCCCAGGGTCCTCCAAGGCCGAAGGCAGCGAGTTGTACATCCGGGAGAAGTCCAGCAGCGAGGCCATGCCCATGAAGGACAGGTCGGTTTCCGGCTCGATGAAATTTCCCGTCGCCGTGTTCACCGGGTCGTTGGCGAACCCGGTCGTGGGCAGCGCTCCGGCGGCCGTCGGCGGATCAACCTGGAGAACGGCACGTGAGGCATCGACCCCGGCTGCGGCAAGGGCCTGCGCCAAGGCGGCATCGGAGACGCCTGATACGGCGGCGTCACCGCCGGCGGCCTCGAACGCGTCAGCGAGAACCGAAGCCCACTTCGCGTCCTCCTCGTTGGCCCTCAGATACTCGCGGTACCCGCGAATCAGGCCCGACGCATCGATGCTTCCCCAATCACATAGCGACGCAAAGTCGGCCAGCGCGCCCTCTAGCCTCCCCGGTTCACCCTCCAGCGAATCGTTCAAGCCGCGCGAACCCGTGACGAAGGAACGCAAATCGGAAGGCCTGGCCGACGACACCCCACCGGAAGAGCCGCCGGATCCGGGCGCCGGATTCTGCCGCTGGCCCGTGCCTGCCACCGCCGGAGGGAATGTCGGGGACGCCCCCGCAGCCATCGCCGGGCGCGGCTTCTCACCGACGAACGATTCCCAGAGCTTCGTCAGGTCGTTCTTGTTGTTGTGCTGGCGCACCCACTCGTTGTTCGTCCTGCGCCGGGCATCTTCTTCATGCGCAGCATCGGTCATCTGACGTACAAAGCCGGCGACCTGCCGCAACCCCTGCGCCAACACCCGCGCATCGCCGGCAGCCGTGGCCGCGTTGGCCTCGAAGATTTGGGAAAAACGCCCCCTGAAGTCCTGCCCCGCCGACGACGCGTACGACGCCCGCGATCCGGCCTGCCCTTCGATCCTGGTCGCCGCGTAGTCGAATCCGAAAGACGTCGACAAAGCGGTCAGATAGGTATAACGGCCGCCGCCGGAAACATCCGAGTCCGGCAACAACTTCATCTCAACGAACTCGGTCACTACCCGATCAACCTCCACAACGATGCCCGCACAACGGGACGAAAAGAATCATCAACAAAAATCAACTGCCAAACCGGCCGGGACATGGCTTACCGACAGCGCCCACCTCATGCAACGACCGGGTGACCGCCGCTCCGAAAAGGAGGCACCGGCGTCCGGTCATCACTCGAAGAACCAGAAGATCAGGCCACGCCGAGAGAACCCTCCCCCTGACCGTCTACAGCCGAGTACAGGGCAGGCAGACCACCATGGACGCTGCGCTGCACCTGGGCGATCGAGTTCCTCGCCCGCTCCGCAAACAGCACATGTGCGCCACTCATGACAAGCTCCACGGTTCGAGAATGTGTAACTCCAACAAGACAACTAACCAGAAATATTAGATTATCCACTATTTTGCCAAACCGCTCGAACCGCCGCGCCCGAAGTTCTCGCTGACCGGCTGATGGTCACCCTAGACGACCGCTGAATCGCGAGTTATCCCCGACGGTGAAGCGTAGGTCCGGGATGAAGCTGCCGCCGATCGTCAGGCCCATGAGATGATCCACCGCAGAACTTACGAACCGGAGAATAGGCGCGAGGTGTTCGATACACTGCGTCGACAAATCCTCGCTGCCCGGTTGAAAGTCATCCTCGAAGAGAAGTCCGCGACACTGAATTTGATGAATCAAACCTGTTTGTTAACGACATTGGAACGTCGTTAGGATTGGGTACGTAGGGGTGAAGCTGCTGCTCAGCGCCATTCTCCTAGTCTGGTTCATGATCAAAGGGACAACGTCATGAACGGTGCCAGGTCCCCCGTCCCCACCCACACAGCCAGTGCTTTATTTGGGCACGTCCTCACACTCAGCAAGGAGCGGTGGCATGACCGAACAGAATGAGCACGTCGTGCCCGACGGCTTCACTGAGGAGGACCTGCTGCTCGGAAAGAAGGCCTGCAAGTACATCGACATTCTCTCCACGTCGGCACTCGTAGCTTGTTCGAGCATCGCGGTCTTCGTGTTCGTCAGTGTTCCTTGGAACACCTTCCACTCTGATCCCGGTAAGTACGGAGGTTACTACCCGATGCAGATCGTGCTGTCCATTCCCTTGCTTTGCATACTCTTCATGGGTCCGAGGTATGGCCGAAGAAGGAAACCCACCGATCATCACATGAGGAAGGGCTCACGGATTGGGCTATACATCTTGGGAACCTCGATGATCCTGCTGTTCGTCTGGATGCAGTGGGTCCTGGCGGGGGAGATCATTGAGGACGGGTTCACGGCCAAGTGGAGATGGGAAAAGTAGAGTGCGGAGAGCTTGGCAAGTTACACAGTGTAGGAGATGTGTGTGAGGAGATACCATCAGCTCCGTGGGCAATGGGCGGGCGCACCATGCATCAACGGCGCTCCGCTCAGTGCAGGTGCGATATCCGAGGCATTAACAAGGAGAACGGCACCGGGGCCCGATGGAATAGTCCATTGGGCCCCGGTGCCGTGGCGGGATGAATCGACCTCCCACCGCGTGGGCGGAAGGGCGGTCGCGCCTCACCTTTGGAGCTTCTGAACGAGGAAGAAGCGGGTGAGTGTCAGATGTTACCAGCCGCGCTCGGCCAGGCGGTGCGGTGCCGGGATGTCGGCGACGTTGATGCCGACCATGGCCTCGCCCAGGCCGCGGGAGATCTTCGCCAACTCGTCCGGGTCGTTGTAGAAGGTGGTGGCCTTGACCACGGCGGCTGCACGCTGTGCAGGGTTGCCGGACTTGAAGATGCCCGAGCCCACGAAGACGCCGTCGGCGCCCAGCTGCATCATCATGGCCGCGTCGGCCGGGGTGGCGATGCCGCCGGCGGTGAAGAGCACGACCGGCAGCTTGCCGGTGGCCGCGATTTCCTTGACCAGCTCGTACGGTGCCTGCAGTTCCTTGGCGGCCACGTAGAGCTCGTCCTTGGGCAGGGCCGCCAGCTTGGCGATCTCGGCGCGGATCTTGCGCATGTGCCCGGTGGCGTTGGAGACGTCGCCGGTGCCGGCCTCGCCCTTGGAGCGGATCATGGCAGCACCCTCGTTGATGCGGCGCAGTGCCTCACCGAGGTTGGTGGCGCCGCAGACGAAGGGGACCTTGAACGGCCACTTGTCGATGTGGTGCTCGTAGTCGGCAGGGGACAGGACCTCGGACTCGTCGATGTAGTCGACACCCAGGGACTGAAGGATCTGTGCCTCGACGAAGTGGCCGATGCGAGCCTTGGCCATGACGGGGATCGACACGGCATCGATGATGCTGTCGATCATGTCCGGGTCGCTCATGCGCGAGACGCCGCCCTGGGCGCGGATGTCGGCCGGGACGCGCTCGAGGGCCATGACGGCGACGGCGCCTGCGTCTTCGGCGATGCGGGCCTGTTCGGCGGTGACAACATCCATGATGACGCCGCCCTTGAGCATTTCCGCCATGCCGCGCTTGACGCGGTCGCTACCTACGGTAGTTGCGGGGGTCGAGACGCCTTCGTTTTCAGACACCTTGGTTTCCTTTCAATCAGGTGAGCAGTATGCGAATCATCGTAGGACGGGGACGTAACAAAGACCTCGGTCATGTCGTCACAAATGAATATCAGTAGATAAGTCCCCTATATTTTTCGGACTACCCGCCTACCAGCAAAACATCGTTTTCCGCTGGATCATAGGGTTTTGTCGGCGGCGCACAGGAATCCCGCCGAGCGCAAGACCAAGTCGACTTCGGGGCGCGCGGCCCCGATTTCCCGCGGGACGTTCCCCGGGGGAAATCGGGACAGATTTCCGTCGGCACCCGTAAATAGCCCAGTCCGGGCAGAGCGGCATTTTCCGCCGCGGGACTTAACTGAATGGACCGCCGCGCACACGCACGGCGGTCCATTCATGGATTTCTATTCGTCTTTAGTCGATCTCAAGCCAGCCGACCGCCAGATCCTCACGGATGTCGCTCAAGGTGGCGGGGATCGCCTTGGTCTGGGCGATGATCGGGAAGAAGTTCCCGTCCCCCGCCCAGCGCGGCACGACATGCTGGTGCAGGTGCGCGGCGATGCCGGCTCCCCCGGTGACTCCCTGGTTCATGCCCAGGTTGAATCCGGTGGGACGGGAGACGTGGCGCAGCACCCGCATGGACTTCTGCGCCAAGGCCGCCATCTCCGCGGTTTCCTCCTCGGTGATGTCCGTGTAGTCCGGAACGTGCCGGTACGGACAGATGAGCAGGTGCCCCGGGTTGTAGGGGAAGAGGTTCAGGATCACATACGCGGTCTTGCCGCGGTGCAGGATCAGCGCATCCTCGTCGCTGCGGGTCGGCCCGACACAGAACGGGCAGGCTTCCTCGCCTTTGTCCCGGTTTTGGCCGGCCTTGATGTAGGCCATCCGGTAGGGAGTCCACAGGCGCTGGAAGGAATCGGGCACCCCGGCGATCTCGAAATCGTCGGTGATGGCCGCGTCCTGTTCCTCCTGCGAAATACCGCGCGGTGCTTCGATGGCGTGTTCGCGTGTGGACTCCCCCATGGACTCTAGGCTTCCCGGTTCTTCACCGCGGCGACAATGCGTGCCACCGCTTCGTCCACGGGCACGCCGTTGTCGGTGCTGCCGTCGCGGAAGCGGAAGGACACCGCACCTGCCTCCGCGTCCTCGCCGCCGGCGATGAGCACGAACGGGATCTTGTCCTTGGACGCGGTGCGGATCTTCTTCGGGAACCTGTCCGAGGAGATGTCGGCCTCGGCCCGGATGCCCGCGGCCTTGAGCTTGTCGATCACATCGAACATGTACTCGTTGAAGGCCTCGGCCACGGGGATGCCCACGACCTGGACCGGGGAGAGCCACGCCGGGAACGCGCCGGCGTAGTGCTCGGTGAGCACGCCCATGAAGCGCTCCACGGAGCCGAAGAGGGCGCGGTGGATCATCACCGGGCGCTGGCGGGTTCCATCGGCGGCCTGGTACTCGAGCTCGAAGCGCTCGGGCAGGTTGAAGTCCAGCTGGATGGTGGACATCTGCCAGGTGCGGCCCAGCGCGTCCTTGGCCTGCACGGAGATCTTCGGCCCGTAGAACGCAGCTCCCCCCGGATCCGGGACCAATTCCAAGCCGGAGGCCTCGGCGACCTCGGCGAGGGTGCGGGTGGCTTCCTCCCAGATGGCGTCGTCGCCGACGAACTTCTCCGGGTTCTTGGTGGAGAGCTCCAGGTAGAAGTCATCCAGCCCGTAGTCCTTGAGCAGCCCCAGCACGAAGTTCAGCGTTTCGGTCAGCTCGTCCTTCATCTGCTCCTTGGTGCAGTAGATGTGGGCGTCGTCCTGGGTCATGCCGCGCACGCGCGTCAGGCCGTGGACCACGCCGGACTTCTCGTAGCGGTAGACCGAGCCGAATTCGAACAGGCGCAGCGGCAGTTCGCGGTAGGAGCGTCCGCGGGAGCGGAAGATCAGGTTGTGCATGGGGCAGTTCATCGGCTTGAGGTAGTAGTCCTGGCCGGGCTTGCGCACCGTGCCGTCCTCATTGAGCTCGGCGTCCACGTGCATCGGGGGGAACATGCCGTCGCGGTACCAGTCCAGGTGCCCGGAGACCTCGTAGAGGTGGCCCTTGGTGATGTGCGGGGTGTAGACGAACTCGTAACCGGCCTCGACGTGGCGTGCACGCGAGTAGTCTTCCATTTCCTTGCGGATGATACCGCCGCGCGGGTGGAACACCGGCAGGCCCGAACCCAGCTCGTCCGGGAAGGAGAAGAGGTCCAGCTCGACGCCGAGCTTGCGGTGGTCGCGGCGCTCGGCCTCGGCGATGCGCTCCTGGTAGGCCTTCAGGGCATCCTTGGTCGGCCAGGCCGTGCCGTAGATGCGCTGCAGCTGCTGGTTGTCCTGGTTGCCCAGCCAGTAAGCGGCCGAGGTGCGGGTCAGCGCGAAGGCGTTGGAGATCAGCTTGGTGTTGGGCAGGTGCGGGCCGCGGCACAAATCGCACCACACGGTGTCGCCGGACTTGCGGTCGACGTTGTCGTAGATGGTGATTTCGCCGGCACCGACCTCGACGTTGACGCCCTCGCCGGCCGAGTCGGCCTCGTTGGCCTTGTTCAGCAGCTCGAGCTTGTACGGCTCGTTGGCCATGGCCTTGCGGGCCTCGTCCTCGGTGACGACGCGGCGGGCGAACTTCTGGTTCTGGTTCACGATCTTGAGCATCATCTTCTCGAGGGTCTTCAGGTCCTCGGGAGTGAACGGCTCTGCGACGTCGAAGTCGAAGTAGAAGCCGTCGGTGATGTACGGGCCGATGCCCAGCTTGGCGTCCGGGCGCAACTGCTGCACGGCCTGGGCCATGACGTGCGCGGTGGAGTGGCGCAGGACCTCGAGCCCGGCGGGGGAATCGATGGTGACGCGTTCGACGGCGGTTCCGGCCTCCAGCGGGCGGGCCAAATCGCGCAGCACGCCATCGACATGCATGACAACGACCTCGCGGTCGTCAAAGTACAGCTCGGCCCCGGTAGTGCCGGCATTCACCTCGCGTTGTTCCCCATCGACGGTCAGTGTGATTTGCTCAAGCACTACGGCTCCTCGTTTCGTGGTTCGGCTTCATGGCTTGTGGCGTACGGTGGCCACAGCCAGCCACCACCCAGCTTAACCGACTCCCGTGCGTGCCAACCAATCGAAAACCGTGCATGTCATCGTGTCCTGGCAGGGCAGTGCGAGTCACGGGCCCGCTCCCGATGCACGGGCGGGACAAGGTTGGGGAGCCAACCTGGGTCAACACAGCCGCTATCCAAGGTAAAGGACCTAACCGTGGATAGGAATGGAGTCAGCCAAGGTTAGGGCCTGAACCCTGGCCAGCACTTGCTCGCGGTCGAAACGACCGCGCGGCGCCTGAATCTCAGCGAAACCGCCGCCAACTCTGCGATCCAGAAGCTCGATGATGCGGGAGCCCTCAAATTCGGTGGGCGCGGGAAACGCGATCAAGCGTGGAGCCCCGCCGGCGTCACCGCGGAGGCAGAGGGCCTCGTGCAGCGCATCGGCGAACATCGCGAGGACCTGTTGATGCCCAATGTACGGGCCCATCTGTCCAAACGCGGGCTGCCGGGTTCCTGAGGCCGGCATTCAGCCCCTCTACTACTTGTCGACAAGCCGGGCTAGCATCTAGTCATGGAACCCAGGGTTAATCTCAGCAAGTCCGATCCTGCTGCGTATGCGGCGCTGCTCGCCATGAACAAGGCCGCCAGCGATTCCGCCGATGCCGCGGGAATCGATCCCAAGCTTCGCGAGCTGCTCAAGGTGCGGGCCTCGCAAATCAATGGCTGCACCTATTGCCTGCGCATGCATACCCGCGACGCCCTGAAACTCGGCGAGAGCACCGACCGCCTGGCCTTGGTCTCAGCGTGGGCCGACTCCGAATACTTCACGGCGGTGGAACGCGCGGCCTTGGCATTGTGCGAGTCCATCACCTTGGTCTCGGTGGACCACGTCCCGCATGGGGTGTACACCATGGCCCGGGCGGTGCTTTCCGACGAACAGATCTCTGCGGTCGCCTGGCTGAGCGCGGCGATCAACATGTTCAACCGGGTTGCGATCACTTCCCGCTACCCGGTCAAGCCCTAGTCCCGTCCCTGCGCCTGCAGGTAGGCGATGACCGCCAGGACCCTGCGGTGGTCCTGCGCGGCCACGGGCAGCTCGAGCTTGGCCAGGATGTTGCCCACATGTGTCTCCACGGTGCGTTCGGTCAGCCACAGGCGCTGGGCAATGCCCAGGTTGGTGCGCCCCTCGGCCATCAGCGCCAGCACTTCGCGCTCGCGCAGGGTCAGGGATTCCACGGTGCGGTTCGTGCGTGCCGCGCCGATGAGTTCGAGAACCAGTTCCGGATCCAGGGCGCTTCCACCCTCCCGCACCCGGCGCAGGGTGTCCAGGAATTCATTCACGTCCAGCACCCGGTCCTTGAGCAGGTAGGCAAAATATCCACCGGGGACCAACCGTGCAGTGTGTTTGGTTTCGATGCGCTGGGACAGCAGCACAATGCCAAGCCGGGGAAACTCGCCGCGCAGCACCACGGCGGCGCGCGCGCCGTCGTCGCTGAGATCCGGCGGCATGCGCACATCGCAGATCAAGATATCGGGTCCCAGGGCCCTTGTTTGCAACACTGCCGCCTCGGCATCGCCGACGGCCGCGAGCACCTCGTGCCCGGCATCCACCAGCAGGTTCGCAAGCCCCTGGCGAAAGAGCGCGGAGTCCTCGGCAATCACCAGCCGCATGGCAGCACCGCCTCGATGGTGGTGCCGCAACCGCTCTCGCTGCTGACAACCAATTTTCCGCCCAACGCGTTTACCCTGTCGTCCAGCCCGGCAAGTCCTCCACCCGGGGTGCTCCGGGCTCCGCCGCGGCCATCATCACTGACGTACAGCCTGATGGCCTGCCCCTCCGACCCCAGTCGCACGGTGATGCGCTGCGCCGCGGCATGCTTGTTCGCATTGTGCACCGCCTCCGCGGCCACGAAGTAGGCCGTCGCGCCAACAACCTCCGGCACGTCGGCCAGGTGCCCGTCAATGTGCAGCGACACGGGGGTCGGGGACCTGCCGCTGAGTTGGCGAAGTGCGGCCTCGAGCCCCTCGTCCAGGGCGCTGGGCCTGATGCCGTGGGCAATTTGCCGCAATTCGGCCACCGCGGTGGCCAGTTCGGCGACCGCGGCGTCAAGCTGGGCGGCAAGTTCCTGGCCGTTGGCCGGCAGCCGCCGCTGCATCAGCCGAAGTCCCATGCCCAGGGCAACCAGCCGTTGCTGCGCACCGTCGTGCAGGTCTCGCTCGAGGCGCTTGCGTTCGCCGAGCGAGGCCAAGAGCAGGCGCGTGCGGCTGGCATCAACTTCGGCCAGCGCCCAGGAAAGTTCAACCTGCTGCCGCCCCATCTCCAGCATCAGCGCCAGCGCCCTGGTGGCCTCGGCGTTGAACACCCGGCCCCGCCCGGGGCCCGGAATGAGGATCCCGGAGACCTTGCCGGACAGGGCCACGGGTATCCCGGAGTCCGCCCCAAGCCGGGAACCGCTCGCATCGCAAAAACCGTCGCCGGACGAGAGGGCATAGCCGATCCGCAGCAGGGGGTCGGCGGTGGCGGCGCGCAGGATCCCCTCGAGGTCCGCAGGCCGTGCCGCATTGGTGAAGACCCGGTTTTCAAACGCCTTCAGGGTCTCGACGAGGCGCTCGTGTTCGGCGTAGACCAGGCGGCCGATCAGGCGTTGGATGCTTGGCCGCAGCGCCATCAGGACCACTGTCCCCGCGGCGGTGCCGGCCACGACCAGTGCCATGGCCGGCCGGGACCCGGTCCCGGGCCACCACATCAGCAGCACGGCCAAGGCCACGACGGCACCGAGCACCGCACCCACGCCCATCGCCGAAACCAGCACGCGCCCGGCGTCAAAGAGGTCCTCGTGCAGAATCGCCAGGCCGATGGCAGCGGGGATGAACAGGTACATGGCCGCCAGCCCGACCATCACGATGGATTCGTTGCGGTTCACCAGGTAGCCGGCCCAGCACAGCAGCAGGGTTGCGGGAATGCCGGTCCCGGCCAGCGCCAGCCAGCGGATCTGGTTTCTTTCGGCGGGATCGGCCCGTCTGAATCGCCTGCCTAGGTCTACGACGCTGAGCACCAGGAGAGCCAGAAAGCCCGGCAACAGGGCGACGGCGGCAATGTCTGCACCGGGCACCGAACCCAGCCCCCGGTGCTGCTGCTGAAATGGATCTCCATAGGGTGCGGGGCTCAAGGCCGCCAAGACCCCGAAGGCCGCGGCGACTGCCGCAAGCCCGGCAGCCAGTCGCCGGGCGGACCGATCACCCAGGATTCCAGAGGGAAACACCAGGAGCATCAGCGCCCAGGGCAGGTAGAGCAGCATCCAGGCACCCTGGGCCAAGGAGATCCACAGGCCGTTCACCGGGAGGACACTGGATGCTTTCGCGGCCGCGAGGTAGGTGTCGGTGCAGCCCACGGCGAGGATCACCAGCCCTGCGCAACCCAGGAGCGCGCCCACGCCCTGGCGCGGCAGGCGACGGGTGATGAGATGCCCCAAGACGAGCGCGGGCAGGGACATGAAGATGCAGAGCCCCAGCCAACGTGCGGCGGGCGCATCCACGCCGGAAGTCAGCGCCCATGCCGCCAACGACAACGACACCGCCGCCAGCGGAAGCACTGCAATCGAAACCGCGCGGGCCCATGCCATGGGCACAGCATAAGCCCGGATCCATGGTTGGGCCCTCCGTGCCAGCACCGAGGTTTTTCAGGTGCCCTCCACGATTCGTGCTGCGCCGCATCCGCCCATGCTGGGGTGGTGGCTGACGAACCCATCGCCGCCCCCTACAAGGAAGGCAAGACCATGACACGGATGAACGAGGTGCGCGCCGAGTCTTCGTCGCTGGCTGCGGCGCGGGACATGCGCACCTTTTGGCGGATCGCCGCCGCGCTGGTCATTACGCTCGGCCCGCTGGGAATCCTCGTGATCCGAGCCATCATGCCGTACTGGACCACCGATGCCCCGGCGTCGGTGGTGGCCCAGTCCCTGGCCCATGGGTCGACGTTGGACTTCATGGTGTGGTCCGGACTCTTCTTCGCCCCGGCATTGCTGTTTGGCGTTGTGGCGATCGCATATGTGGCCAGGCGGGGATCGCCTGCCTTGGCCACCATTGGCGGTGCGCTCACGTTCGTTGGATGGAGCATGGGTGCGACCACGGTCAACATGGACTACTTGGTCTCGCAATTGGGTGCCAGCGGTTTCGGCCAACCGAGCATTACCGCGATCGGTGTCGCACTCCAAGACAGCACTTTCGCGGCCGTGGGAGGAATCATCTGGCTCATTGGACACATCGGGGGCATGGTGCTGATTGGCATTGCGCTGGGGCGGGCCGGAATCATCAAATGGTGGGCGGCCATTGCCCTGATGGTCTCCCAACCGTTCCATTTCATTGCGGCAGTGGTGATTCCCAGCAGGCTGCTTGACGTGACGCTAGGCTGGGGCTTGACGACCGTGGCGAGTTTCATGGTGAGCCTGGCCGTCCTGCGCATGGGCAACGGCGAATGGGACCTGCCGCCCAGCAAGCGGGTTACCGGCCGACGCTAAGTTGGACGCGAAATTGACGGATCGCCCCGGCCTTCACCGTCCTGGTGAGGAATCGGGGCCTTCCTATTGCTGCGGCTCGTTCCTGCGAAACTTCAGTTCCCGCTCCGTCCCTCGAAGCGGGGAACCCGCAACAAGGCGCCTGACCGGCAATTTGCTGCCGGTTGAGTGGCTATCCGTTCGGCCGCTGCGGCAGGTATTGCACCGCCCACTTGTTCCCGTCCGGATCGGCAAAGTGAACGAAATGCCCCCACGGCTGGATGTCGATGTCGCTGACATCCACGCCGTTGGCCTTGAGCTGGTCGTGGGCGACCTGGATGTCGCTGACCACCATCTGCAGGCTGGGTGCGGTCCCGGGCGCCGCATCGTTCAGTCCCTCGCCAATGGTGATCGAGCAGGCCGACCCCGGCGGGGTCAGCTGGACGAAGCGGATCGACTCGGTGGGCCGCTCGTCGTAGTCGGCGTTGAACCCGACCTTGTTCACGTAAAAATCCTTGGCGCGGTCCACATCGGACACGGGGACAAACACAAGTTCCAGTTTCCAATCCATGCTGCACACGCTAACGCGGCCACGAAACCCGTGTAAAGGGGTTGTGGGACTCACCGAACCCGTGCTCGACGAAGCGCTCGATGGCGGCGTCGCGCAACCGGGCCCGTCGGTTCAGATCCTCGCGGGCTGTACCCATGAATAGGAGGCTACCCGCGTGTATAGCCAGGCACGTCTGGCTGCGTTGTGAATAGATGTGTAAAGTGTGAATAAATAGTATTCACACCATTTCACCGGCAGGAGATCCGATGTCAGGCTTGCAAAACCCGTTCCGGCCGACCTTCGGCAGGACTCCCCCGGAGCTGATTGACCGAAACGACACCTTGGAAGAGTTCGAATACGGTCTGCGCATCCGATCCGGCGTCCTGGGTTTGCTGAGCATCATCACCGGGGCCCGCGGCGTGGGGAAGACCGTCATGCTCAACGAGGCGCAGGGGCTGGCGCAGGAGCAGGGCTGGGCCGTCATCTCCGAGACTTCCACCGCAGGCTTCCTGGCAAGGATCGCAGACTCCGCACTCCTCATCGATGAGGAATTGGGTGCCGGCCCGCCACCCAGGAAGATTCTTGCGTTCTCGGCCGCCGGCTTCGGGGTCACCACGCAGCTTCCCAGGGAGCGCCAGGTCGAGTTCCGCAATCTCGGGGCGAAGCTCTTGCATCGCCTGGACGAAAATGGCACCGGCCTGTTGATCACGCTGGATGAAATCCAGGACGCCGACCGCAGTGAATTGCTGCAGTTGGCCGCCGTCATCCAGCACTGGGTGCGGGACGGGCTGCCCATCAGCTTCGTTTGCGCCGGCCTGCCGGCTGCGATCTCCGACATCCTCAACGAAGGCGTGGCGACCTTCCTTCGCAGGGCCGACAAGATCGACCTGCACTCCGTCGAGGTTCGGGATGTCAGGGATTCCTACGCGCGGCAATTCTCGGCGGCCGGGATCAGGTTTCCCGACGGGTTCCTGGAAGAGGCGGCAGAGGCGAGCTTCGGCTACCCGTTCCTCATCCAGCTGATCGGCTACTTCCTGTGGAAGGAAGCCGAACGGGGTGGGGGCGCGGTTGACCGGGAATCAGCGGACAAGGCAGTTGCCGCGGCCCTGAAGCGAAACATCCGCATGGTTGTCGGCCCGGCCATCTCCAAGGCCTCCGACCGGGACATGGACTATCTCCGGGCGATGTCCCGCGACAACGGCCCGTCCAGCACCGCCGCGGTGGCCCAGCGCATGAAGGCCTCGCTGCAATTGGCCGCCAACTACCGCGCCCGCCTCATTGAGGCCGGGCTGATCGAACCGGCCGGACGCGGCGAAGTCAGGTACTCGATTCCTGGATTGCGCGAACACCTGCGCAACGGGGAACGTCTCGGCTAGCCAATAACCCCGGCGCAATCAGGCACCCAGATAGCCGCGGGTGTCCAGGTCCTCGGCGGCCATGCGTTGGGCCAACGACATCCCGGTTTGCTTCACGGCAAACCCGGCGGCGGAGGACCCAAAGTCCTCGTTGCGCGCCCTGGCGGGGTCGGCCAGGTAGCCCGGAGCCGGCAGCGTGCCCTTTTCCGACAGGTCCCAGGCATCGAGCGCCTGCAGGCTGATGCCGCGGGGCCCGGTGCGGCGGGTGAGCCCGTGGATCAGCAGCAGCCGGGTGGAGAAGAGCAGCGGGCCGCAACGCCGCTGGGCCTCGTGGAAGAACGTTGCATCGACGCAGCCGGTGCCGTCGTCCACCGAGATGAACACGACCCGTCGCCCGCCGCGCATCGGCGGGGTCTGCGTGGCCACCCGCACCCCGGCCACCAGGACCTCGGTGCCGTTGCGCATGCCCAGCAGGTCCTGCGCGCGCGAGACGCCCAGGGAGTCCAGCAGCGGGGCGTGGGATTCCATCAGGTGCGCACTGACATCGATGGACATCAGGTCCAGCTCGGTGCGCACCACCTCGTCCAAGGGCGTGTGCGCCGCCCCTATCGCCATGTTGGAAAGCTCCACGTCCCCCAGCGGCAGGGACAGCTGCCCGGGAATCGGCCGGTAGCGCTGGGCCAGGACCTTGCCGGAGCGCGCACGCAGGTGCTCGACCAGGTCGGCACGGTTCCCGCGCCCAACATCGGCCTGCAGCGAATCGAAGGCGCCCAGCGCGGCAAAGTGGTTCAGCGAGGTGCGGGTGAGCCCGGAGCGGGCCCGCACATCGGCGATCGAGTCGTACGGCTGCCCTGCCGCCACCCGGGAAACCTCGCGTTCGGAGACCCCGCGGATCCCGCGCAGCGAGAGCCTGATGCCGTACCGCCCCGGGGGCGCCGCCCCCACGGCCCGCGGCACCACCGGCAGCTGCGCGGGAGGCAGCAGCCCGTCGAGCCTTTCCACCTTGTAGCCGGGCGCGGAACGGTTGATGTCCAGCGGCAGGATTTCGATGCCCATGCGCCGGGCCTCGGCCACCAGCAGGCGCTTGGGGTACATGCCGGGGTCGTGTTCCCAGATGCCGGCCAGGAAGGCCTCGGGGTGGTGGGCCTTGAGCCAGGCCGAGTGGTAGGTGGGCACGGCGAAGGCCGCCCCGTGGGCCTTGCAGAACCCGAAGGACCCGAAGGCCGCCAGCGTGTGCCAGACCTCGTCGATGACCTCCAGGGAATAGCCGCGCCCCAGGGCCCGGGAGCGGAAGAGTGACTCCACCGCCGGCTCCGCCTTCGGGTTGCCCAGCAGCCTGCGGTAGACATCGGCCTTGGCCAGCCCGCAGCCCGTCATCACATGGAAGATCCGCAGCACCTGCTCGTGGAAGACGGTGACCCCGTGGGTCTCGGCGAGCGCGGGTGCCAAATCCGGGTGGGGGTATTTTTCGGGTGCGAATCCGTGGCGGTTTTCCAGGTAGGGCTTGACCATGTTGGATTTCATGGGTCCGGGGCGGAAGAGGGAGATGTCGATGATGAGGTCGTTGAATTCCCTGGGCGCGAGCTTGCCGATGAGTTCGCGCTGTCCGGGTGATTCGATCTGGAAGCAGCCCAGGGTGTGGGTGGAACGGATGAGTTCGAAGGTGGGTTCATCGTCCAGTGGGACCAGGGCGAGGTCGATGGCGCCGTTGGGCAGGATGTAGTCGGGGATTTCCCCGGGCTTGGCTCCCTGGTGTCCCCCCGCCTTGGCGACTGCCTGTGCGTCGGGGTGGAGGCGCTGGATTTCCTCCAGGGCGTAGGTGATGGCCGATTGCATGCGCACCCCCAGCACGTCGAGCTTGAGCATGCCCATGGGGTCCATGTCGTGCTTGTCGAATTGGCTCATGGGCAGCCCGATCCCGCTGGGTTCCACGGGGGTGCGTTCGAGCAGGTGCGCGTCGGAGAGGATGACGCCGCAGGGGTGCATGGAGATGTGGCGGGGCAGCCTGTCCAGGCGTTCGGTGAGGTCCACGAGCAGGTCGAGCTGTTTTTCGGTGCCGAGGCGGTCGGCGAAGGGGGCGAGTTCGGGTTTTTCCTCCAGGGCGTCGCGGAAGGACGAGGCGGAGAAGCGCCAGAGCTGCTTGGCGATCACGTCGATGTCTTCCTCCTCCATGCCAAGGGCCTGGCCGGCGTCGCGTACAGCCCCCCTGGCGCGGTAGCCGTTTTGCATGCTCATGAGGCTGACGCGTCGATGCCCGAAGCGGTCGAAGATCTTTTGGTAGATGTTGTGGCGTTGGGCGGATTCGACGTCGATGTCGATGTCGGGCAGGGTGGCGCGGTCGCGGGAGAGGAAGCGTTCGAAGAGCAGGTCGTGGGCCAGGGGGTTCACCTGGCTGATGCCGATGAGGTAGTTGACCAGTGAGGAGGCGCCGGACCCGCGGGCGGCGGAGCGTATCCCCATCCGCGTGATCATGGAGCTGACTTCCGCGACGGTGAGGAAGTAGGGGGCGAAGCCGAGGTCGGAGATGGTGGACAGTTCGGCCTGGAGTCGGTGGCGCAGCGCGGGGTCGTTGGCATCGGCGGGGAGCAGCCGGGTGATTCCGGCTTCCGCGCGGGCGGCGAGTTCGGCGTCCGGCTCGGCGGTGATGCCGATGATGTGTGCCTCGGGGACCACGGGGATTCCCCATCCGGTGTCCGGGACCGGGTCGATCCGTGCCCAGTCGGCGAGCGCGGCGGTGTTGCGCAGCAGGGTGGCAGCCAGGGTGGAGTCGGAGGCGTAGCGGGCGATCTCGGTGGCGAGGTGGTGCATGTGCCCGGCGGGCTTGAGCCAGCCCTGCCCGTTGGGTTGGATGTCGTTGAGGGTTTCCAGGGAGCTCAGCGCCCGCGCGGAGTCCAGGACGTCGGCGGTGGCCGCCCCGTCGGGGTCCGTGTAACGCACGGCGTTGGTGAGGATGGGGGCGATGTCAGCGGAGGCGGCGCAGCGCAGCATGCGGATGGCGTGTGCGGTGCTGAGCCTGTCCCCTGGGTTGTTCAGGTGGGTGGTGATCTCCACCCGCAGTGCCTCGGGTCCCAGCAGGGTGCGCCAGGTGTGCAGGGCGGTGCGTGCCTGGGAGTAGTGGCGGTGTCCGGTGGCCAGACCGATGTCGGAGCCCGGCCCCAGCAGGATGGTCAGCAGCGCCTCCCCCTGCGGGCCCAGTGCATGGGTGGCCAGTTCTTCGCGGGTGATGCCGATGTGTCCCTTGGGCGCAGCCGTGGCCGGGGCTTTTTGGTGTGCTGCGGTGACCAGGCGGCAGAGTGCCGCGTACCCGGCGCCGCTGTCATGCCCCCTGGCCAGGGCGACGATGCGCCCGGCCGTGCGCATGGGCAGGGGCTTGCCGTGGGCGGCACGTGGCGGTGCGGGTTCAAGGATGGCAAGGTCCACCCCGAGGATGGGGTCGATTCCGTGCTCGATGCAGGCCTTGAGGTGCTTGACGCTTCCGTAGAGTCCGTCGCGGTCGGTGATGGCCAGGGCATCCGCCCCGTCGGCGAGCGCCGCGGCGACAAGGTTCTCGGGCCAGGAAACCCCGTAGTGTGCGCTGAAGGCCGAGGCGACGTGCAGGTGGGTGAAGCCCATGCCAGTGCGCCCTCCTTGCCTATTCCCGCTCCTCCACCTTTGTTCCATGCGCCCCGATAGGGGCCTGGGTGTGTTTGGGCTTGGGGTCCGGGTGGGCACCGCGCCCGTTGGAGGGATGACACCATCATATTAGAACATGTGTTCGATTCAAGCCCCGGAACGACCCCACTGCGCAATCATTGTGGATAGGCAACCGGATCCCGCCACTGACCTGTGGCGGGATTCTTCCGGTGAGAATGCCCACCCCGGTCCCGGGGGCTAGATCCCTTCGGCGGCCCCGAGCCTGTCTAGGGCCACCAGATAGGCTTCGGAATAGCTGGGGAACTGCGGCACCGCGTCGCGCAGGACCTGCAGCGGGGTCTCGCCCCTGATGGCCATGGACGCCTGGTGGATCCATTCGCTGGCCTGCGGGGCAATGGCCCAGGCTCCGACCAGGACCCTCCGATGCCGATCCACCAGGATGCCAAGGTCCCCGTGCGGGTCTTGTTCGTAGGTCCACGGCCGGGCGATCGCCTCGGGCAGGTTGACCTGGATGGACACCGCGTCAATCCCGCGCCCCTCGGCCTGTTCGCGGGTGAGGCCCACGGCGGCGATTTCCGGGGCGGCGAACACCACGCGCGGGATCCCGTCATAGCTCGCGTTTCGGTCCCTGCCAAGGATGCAGTCGGCGACAATGCGCCCCTGGTACTTGGCCACGTGGGTGAAGGGCATGATCCCGGTGACGTCCCCGATGGCCCAGAGCCCCTCTGCCGCCCAGCAATGCTCGTCCACCCGAACGTTGCCGCGGCCATCGAGGGTCGCCCCCGCCCTGGCCACATCCAGGCCCTCGGTGCGCGGGGTGCGCCCGGTGGCGAAGATGACGGCGTCGGCCACGACCTCTCCGCCTTCGCGCAACGCCAGGATGCTGCTTCCGCCATCTCCGCGCCGCCCGACGGCCACGGAGCTGTTGGCCATGACCTTGACCCCGCGCTCGCGCAGGTACCCTTCGGCGAGCGCGGAGACCTCGGGCTCCTCGCGGCCCAGCAGCCGTGCGCTGCGATTCAGCACGGTGACCTCTACCCCGAATCCGGACAGGAAGAACGCCGTTTCCAGGGCCACTGCGCTTCCGCCCACGATGGCCACCGACTGGGGCAGCGTGTCGAGCGTATAGACCTCGCGGTTGGTCCAGGCGGTGATGTCACCGATCCCGGGGAAGTCGGGAACCGAGGGCGAGGTCCCGGTGGCGATGATGATGTGGTGCGCCAGGTATTGTTCCCCGTTGGCCACCACGTGCCCGGGACCCGAGATGGAGGCCTTCCCGCGCACCACCGTTGCCCCGCGCCGGGCGTACCCCTCGGCCTGGGCGCTGTCATCGAGGTGTCGAGCCATGTAGTCGCGGTAGTCCCTGGCCTTCTCCCAGTCCAGGGTGCTCGACGAGGCACCCGCGGCGCCGTCGGCCTCGATGTTCACCTCAGGTCCACGCAGGATCGTCTTGGAGGGAATGCAGGCCCAGTAGGCGCATTCCCCGCCAATGAGTTCGGATTCGAAGACCACGATCTTCTTGCCGGCGGTCAGCAGGCGATCGGCAACGACCTCGCCTCCGGGGCCCATGCCGATGATTGCCGCATCGAATACTTCTTCCATCTGAGCACTCCCGTGGTTGGGTTCCTCGCGGCCGCCATCCAGGCGCCTGCTCCCTAGCCTTGCACCTCACCCCTCCAACAACCAGAGTCCACGGCCGCGAACCCGGTGACCGGCGCGGGGTCTTGTGGTCCGATCCTTCGCACTAGGCGCTCTCCCGGTAGGCCTCGGGCATGCGAATGATGCGCCAACGACCGGTCTCAACCTGCCGGGAAACCTCAAAGGTGCGCAGCGGCCCCACGCCGGCGAGCTTGACCTGCAATTGCCAGACCTCATAGTCCACGAGCCCCGGCCCGCGTCCGCGTTCGGCGCGCAATTCCTCGGTCCACCATTTGCGCCGCTCGAACCAGCGCACCGGCTCGGCCGCCAGCTTGTATTCCCGACCCTGCCAGCGCAGGCGAATCGGCACCCCCGCCGGCGTGCAGTCAACTTCGATCGACTGGGTAAAGATTCCCATTCGCTCGCCACCTTCCCCTCGCACAAACGTGCCCGTTGCCGCCACACCCCGAAGAGGTGGGCGGCGGCAGCGGGCCGCACCCATGCACTGAACCATTTTATTAGAAACTTTGTTCTATACAAGGGGAGACTAGAACGCATGTACGACGATTTGTTGTTTCGGGGCCCTATTGCCCGGGTCTCACGTGGGCCTATGCTGGTGAGCATGACCTCAAACACGCCTCCGGCCATCACTGCGCTCACCCTTGGCGTGCGCGACGTCCAGCGCTCACGCGACTTCTACGTCACAGGCCTGGGCTTCCGCGAAATCAACTACATCCCCGGCGAGATCCTGTTCGTCCAAGCGGGGTACGGGCTGATGCTCGCACTGTGGAACGTCGAATCCATGCCCGGCGAATACGGGGAAGTCGGCCACGGCCCGCTGGCTCCGCCGCTATCCGTGGGGCACAACAGCGCAAGCGTCGAGGAGGTCAACGAGCTCTACGCCAGGGCACTTGCCGCCGGCGCGACCTCGATCGGCGCACCGACCCTCCGGGAGTGGGGCGGCACCAGCGCCTGCGTGGCCGACCCCGACGGGTTCCGCTGGGACTTTGTGCACAACCCGTCCTTCGCCATCGACGACGACGGGACCGTCACCGGTGTCTAGCCGGCACCGATGCACCCCCCTCACCGCTGAAAATCCCGGCCGCCCGTGAGACTCTCCAACCTGCCGATCCGCCGCATCGCCGAAGACGGACTTTCCCCCGCGCCCCGCGACCAATGGCCCCACACCCTCCCGCCGGTGCGCCAGCTTCTAGACCAGGGTCTGGACTTCGGACCGGCCACCATATTCGTGGGCGAAAACGGCTCGGGAAAGTCAACCCTGGTGGAGGCCATCGCCCTCGGCTACGGACTCTCGCCCGAGGGCGGCTCCACCGGCGCACAGCACAGTACCCGGGTCACGGAATCGGGCCTGGAGCGGCACCTGCAACTGGTCAGGAACGTCGGCGCGAGCCGGCGCGGCTACTTCCTTCGCGCCGAAACCATGCACGGGCTTTACACCTATTTGGAAGACAATCCCTCCATGCGGCGCAAGGACCCGGAATTCCACACCATGAGCCACGGCGAGTCGTTCCTCGAGCTCATGGTGGACAGGTTTCGCGAGGGCGGCCTGTGGGTAATGGATGAGCCCGAGTCGGCACTCTCGTTCTCCGGATCCCTGGCCTTGGTGGGCATCCTGAAGGACCTGATCGCCGAGGGAAATTCCCAGGTCGTCGTATCCACGCATTCGCCGCTGCTCGCGGCCCTGCCAGGAGCAGACATTTATGAAGTCGGCCCATGGGGATTGCGTGCCGGCGAATGGGAAAGCCTCGATCTGGTCGCCAACTGGCGATCCTTCATGAACATGCCGGGACGCTACCTGCGGCACTTATAGAAAAGGGGTGCAGGGCACTTGGCCCTGCACCCCGGAAAAGCAATCGGCGGCTACTGCTCGGAATCGCCCTCGGTCCGGTCCGGGTCGAAGTCGGCCGGCAACGCCCCGCCTTCACTCTTCCACTTGGAGAGCTGCTTCTCGCTCACCATCCGTTCGTCGGTGTTGGGTGTCAGGTTGTTCTCAAACTCTTCATTTTCAGCGTTCGGTGTGTCTGCACTCATGTGGCCCACGCTATCGCCTTTCGCCGGGTTTCCACAGCATCGGTTTCAGATAGGGCATGTCCCTGCGGACAAACGGGGGCAAGTCCTCAGTCCATCTTCGCCAATCGCGACTTGAAGATCAGGAAGATCCCATAGCATCCCAGCCCGACCCCGATGAAGGCGAGCACGTAGACCCCGAAGGGCTGGGCCCGCACCGACTTGAGCGCGCCATCCAACCCCGTGGACTCCTCCGGATTCGCCTGCAACGTCGCCACGATGAACAGAAGCCCGAGCAGGAAAAGCGCAATGCCCTTCGCCACGTAGCCTGCAACGCCCACGACCTTGGTGACCCTGCGCAAGGTTCTTGAGGCGGGCAGATCCACCTGCTTGGTGAAGGACTTCATGAGGCCCCGGACGACAAACACGATTCCGGTGATGGCAATGCCGGCGCCCACGGCCATCAAGAGCAGCGGACCGCCGGGCATCTGCATGACTTGGGCCGAGGCGTCACTGGTGGATTCGCCACTGTCCTTGCGGTTGCCCAAGGCAAAGGAGGCAAAGCTCGCGGCCAAGGCGAAGAACACGATTCCCCGGCCGCCGGCAGCCAGCTTCTTGCCCAGCCGTTTTTTTGCCGGCGCGTTCCGGTAGCCAAAGACCACACCGCTGGCTTCCCACAAACCCAATGCAAGGCACGCGGACGCGCCGATCCAGAGCAAGGCGTACCCTGCAGGCTGGGCGGCA
The DNA here is from genome assembly GCF_045798545.1 of Paeniglutamicibacter sp. ORCA_105. Taxonomy (NCBI): domain Bacteria; kingdom Bacillati; phylum Actinomycetota; class Actinomycetes; order Micrococcales; family Micrococcaceae; genus Paeniglutamicibacter; species Paeniglutamicibacter sp. ORCA_105. The sequence goes on from NZ_JBIXLM010000003.1 coordinate 85,624, forward strand.
AGCTGCGCAAGCGCCCCATCCTGGTCGGCTTCCCCGGATTCCCCGAAGGCCAACTGGACGGCGATGACACCGATCAGCAGGTGCAAGATGCCACTGACCACGAAACCGGCTCTCGCGACCGCTACAAAGGCCCGGGAATTCGAGGCCTGTTCGGTCGCGTCGACGGCACCCTGAATGTTTTTTTTGATGACTTTCCTCTTTCATGCGAAGCCGCCCAAGAAGCTTTCCGGTGATAACCACATCCTGCCACCCTTGCGGGCAACCGCATACGCATCTGCACCCTGTGCTTTTGCCGCCTGCGGACATATCGTGGAACTGTCCGCCGACGAAAGGTCAAGCCCATGAATCCCGAGGTTCCCGAACTTGACGGAGTGCACCACGTGAAGCTTCCGGTGACGGATCTGGAACGCAGCCGCGCTTGGTACGAGAGCCGTCTGGGGTACGAACAAGTCATGGAATTCCGCGACGGTGACAACGTCACCGGGCTGCTGATGAGTCATCCACGGGGAGGTCCGGCGCTTGGGCTGTGGCTCGACCCGGAGCGGGCGTCCACGGTGGCGGGTTTCGACTACTTTGCCTTCGGCGCGCCAAACCGCAAGGCACTGGAAGAACTCGCCGCCCGGCTGACTTCCCTGGGAGAACTGCATCCCGGCGTCCACCCCGGGACCATCGGCTGGGTGCTGTCCCACGTGAAGGATCCCGACGGGCACGAACTTCGCTTCCAGTGCGCGACGTAGCAACTCGTGGCTCCCCTGCCACCCATCCTCGGCGGCAGGAGAGCCAGGACAAGGTGAGGACTACGCGGTGTTCTCGTGCAGGCAGAGGATGTTTCCGTCGGGGTCCTTGAACCAGGCCGCCTTCTCCGAGCCCAGGTCGCAGATGTGGCCCGTGGTCTTCAGGTCCGGCAAGTCGTAGTCCTCGAAGACCACGCCGCGGCCCTCGAGTTCGTCAATGACCTTGGGGATGTCCTTGACCTCGAAACTTGCCGCGGTGTGCGGGGAAGGTTTCGCCTCGGGGTCGCTGAACAGGGCCAGCGCTCCGGAGCCGTCAAGCGCGAAAACAAAGTTGCCGTCCGGACCCTGTTCCCGGAAAGGCAGACCCAGCGAGTCTTCGTAGAATTTCCGTGCCCGCCCCGCATCGGTGACGGGAATCATGGTGGTCAACGGGCTGTTTGAAAGTGACATGGGAACCATCCTTGGTGGGCTTCTGGCCCTCCCATTTTACGTCCACACATACGGAAAAGAGCCCTGTGGAGCTACCCCTGTTTGCCGGCAGCCCGTAGTGCTGCCACGACTGGCGCGGTTCCGTCTTCCGATGCGAGCACTGCCGCCAGGTGGCGCGCGCGTGCGGCATACGCCGGCGTCGCGGTGGCCTGCGTGATGGCAGCGGCCAGACGTTCGGTGGTGAGCTCCTTGTAGGGAACCGGTTGCGGGCCCGCGCCGAGGGACGTGATCCTGGCGGCCCAGAACGGTTGGTCCGTGTATATCGGCACGCTGACCGTCGGTGCACCGGCGCGCAGACCCGCCGCGGCGGTACCCGCACCTGCGTGGTGGACCACCGCAGCCATGCGCGGGAACAACCATTGGTGCGGGACGGCGCCCACGCCGATGACACCGGATCCGGAGACACCTTCGACACCTTGCAACACCGCGCGGACGCCGGAGCGGCGAACCGTGTCGAGCATGAAGTCGGCGTCCAGTGCGGCGCTGCTGCCGAAGCCGATAAAGACCGGGGGCGGTCCTTCCGCAAGGAATTCGAGCAGCTCCGCGGGCGGTTGCCAACCCGGCTCCGCTTCCGGCCACCAGTAGCCGGCCAGGGAGAGTCCGGATCGCCAGTCCGCCGGGCGCGGAAATATGGTCGGGCTGATGCCGTGGAGAACAGGGCTGTTGTCTTTTCTTCGCAGCCGATCGGTGGCGGCCCTGGACGTCTTGCCCAACCCGAGGGCTTTGCGGATGCGGGCGCTCGGGGCATCATAGGGCGCCTTTCCGGCGGATACCAGCGAACCGAGTAGCTTGTTGCCAACCGGGCCGAGGCTGCGGGCTGTCCCCAGGACCACGGGCGGGTAGGCGGCGCTGGGTTCGGTCGGTTGCAGATGGGCGCCGATGGCGGGGATCTCGAGGGCTTCGGCCACATCGTAGGCATAGGGTGCAATCGCATTGGCCAGGATCACCTCGGCACCGCTTTCGGCCGCCGCCAGCGTGCCGGTCGCAGCCAGGTCCATGTAGTCGCCGAGTTCGTCCATGTACCTGCGCAGATCCGCGCCGGTGGGCCTCTTCCCCGGGGCTGCGGGACTCACCAGATGGCTCATGTCCCCGGGCAGCTCGCGGTGCTCGCACCCCGCCGCGGTGATCAACGGAGCATAGGCGACATTGGCCGCGATGGCCACGTCGTACCCCAAGGATTGAAGCCTGCTGCCAAGTCCAGCCATGGGAGCTACATCGCCCCGGGTACCGGGCGTGATCATGAGTACTCGCATGGGGCTCCTCATTCCGATTGATTGCGATCACTGTTCGCAATCAAGAATATAGTGAAATGGGTACAGGACCTAACGCAAGCGACCGAAGGAAAGCCGGAGCAGCCATGACCTCGCATGACCCCCATGATGCCTGGCGGCGGCCGGAGCGTTCCGGCGTCGGGCCCAAACCAAGGCACTCACGCGCAGAGATCGTCACGGCGGCAATCGCCATCGCCGACCGAGACGGCATGTCGGCGGTCTCCATTCGGCGCGTGGCCGGCGACATCGGGGCAGGCGCCGCCTCCCTGTACCGGTACCTAAGATCCCACGACGAGCTCGTTGACATCATGGTTGACACCGTTAGCGGCGAATACGACCTCGCACCCTCCGATGAACCGCCGCGAGCCCAGTTGCTGAACCTGGCGCGGCAGGGCCGGGCCATCATGCACCGCCACCCGTGGCTGGCCCCTCTGCTTCTGACGCGACAGCCAGTGGGCCCCAATGCCCTCGGATATCTGGAGCGCGCCTTGTCCGCACTGGAATCGTCCAACATGCCCGGCCCGGCCAAGCTGCAAACAGTGGCCATGATGACAGCCATCACCTCCGCCTTCGTCCAAAATGAGCTGGCCCGGCCCGCCGGCTCCGGCGCGGTCGACGACGGAGCGAAGGAACGCCTGCGGTATCTCACCGAGGCAATCCAGTCCGGTAAATACCCGCAGCTGGCCGGCGCTATTGGCGGGCAGCACGAGCCCGAAAGCCCCGACGAAATATTCACCGGCGTCATCGGCCACTACCTGGCGGGTGCGGGGCTACCGGTGTCCACCGGTTTGGCCTGAGGGAACGCCAACCGGGACTGGGCCAGCCGCCGCGCTTCACCGCATTGGCCGTGCGGAATGACCCAAGAGCCTTCGGCGGATAACGACACGGGTGTTGGTCATCCAGTTCTTGCCAAGGAATCAAGGAAAACGACAACTGCCGATAGCGAGGCCGCTGCCCGTACATGGTTGGCCGGGCTCCACCCCCGGTCGAATGCGCTCCATCGTGCCGCGGCGTCCACGCCCTCGGGCACGTTTCGGGCAAGTTCATTGTTGAGCGGGACGTTGCGCACGATGGTGATGCCGAAGGCGGCAAGTGCCAGTCCGGCACCGGCCATTCGATGTGCCGCTCCCGGGGCGGACGCGTCCGAGACGAGTTCCGCGACTACCACCGCGGCCGAGGCGGCGGCGCCCCCAAAGAAGACGACCATGAAGGGCAGCCGGACCGCGCTGGTGTTGATGCGCCGCATCGCTGCAACGCCGTGGTCGGCGGGAAGGGCACGCAGTGCGGGCATGACGATTGCGGAGAAGGCGAAATACACCCCGCCCGCCACACCGGCGCAGACGGCCGACGTGGCGGTAGCCGCGGTGATGAGTGTGCCGCTCACGCGTGGGACTCGATGCGTGGGTTCCAGATTCCGCTGGCAGCAGTTCGGCGGGCATAGTCGGCGAAGTCCGTCGCGGGCCGGCCCAGGGCAGATTCCGCATCTGCGGTGACGGAGGCATTGCGCCCGTCGAGGATCGACTCGAAGAGTTCGGCCAGCGGCCGGGCATCATCGTGCGGCACTCCGTCGCGGGCGACGTCGGCAACGAACTCTTCCGCCGTGCTTGGCATATATTCGATGTTTCGTCCCGCGGCAGCGGAGATCTCGGCCGCAACATCGTGCATGGACAACAGGCGCGGACCGGTCACCTCATGGACGGCGCCGGCATGACCGTCCCCGATGAGCGCGGCGGTCGCGATCTCGGCGAGGTCATCGATGTCGATGAAGGGTTCGCGGACATCCCCCGCGGGGAGCACCAGCCGTCCGCGCAGGGTGGGGCCGAGGAGGAAGTGTTCACTGAAGTTCTGGGCGAACCACGAAGAGCGGATGATCGTCCACTCCGCCGCCGTTTCCTGGACCGCCTTCTCGCTGGCGCGGGCCCCCTCCTCCCCGCGGCCCGAGAGCAGCACCAGGCGATTCACCCCCAGGCCCCGTGCCCGGTCGGCGAATTCCCCGATCATTTCGGCCACGCCGGGAAAGGCCAGGTCCGGCGAATAGCACACATAGGCGGCCGAGGCCCCCCGCAGCGCGGCATCCCAGGTTGAGCGGTCGTCCCACAGGAACGGACTGCCACCCCGCCGCGAGGCCACACGGGTCGGGATGCCGCGGTCGCGAAGGCGGCCAACGATGCGGCTTCCAGTGCGACCGGTACCGCCGAGGACAAGCACATTTGTATTGGTCATGGCACCAGTCAACGGCACCCGGTTCACACTTTGAATAGTTCTACGGTGGAGATCCATACGCGATCGTCTAGAGTGGGCGCATGGATCCACTCACCCACCTGCTCGACGGCCCCCGGGCGCGCCGCGCCTTTGCCCTCCGCGTGGTCATGGCCCCGAACTGGTCCATCAACGTGCAGGACAGGGCGCCCTTGACTGTCATCGCCATGATGTCGGGCAATGCGTGGTTGGAAGCCGGGAATGAACGATTCGAATTGCGGCAGGGTGATGTGGCAATCGTTCGTGGCCCGGACCCCTACACGGTGTCGGATGATCCGTCCCGCACCCCGGATGTCCTCATCCATCCCGGCCAGCGGTGCACTTCCCCGTCCGGAAGGGATCTCCAAACGAGCATGAACCACGGGATACGCACCTGGGGCAACGCCTCTGCCGGGCAGACCACGATGCTGATCGGCACCTATGAAACCGAAGCGGAAATCGGCGCGGCGGTCACCACCGCACTGCCCCGCATCGCCGTCGTTCCGGCCGGCCACGTCAGTCCGTCCCTGCTGGGGTTCCTGGAAGGTGAAATCACCAGCGACGCGCCGGGGCAAGGCAGCGCCATCGACCGACTGCTCGATGTGCTTCTGGTGCATTCGATCCGCGCGTGGGCGGCGCTCCATCCCGACACCGCACGTGGCTGGCTCGCCGGCGGCACGGATCCGCTGATCGCCCGGACCCTGGAATTTTTCCACGAATTCCCCGCCGAGGCCTGGAACCTTGAGTCCCTCGCTCAGCGCCTTAACGTGTCCCGCGCGACCCTTGCCGCCCGGTTTCGCGCCGGCGTCGGCGAACCACCGATGACCTACCTGACGAACTGGCGGATGCTGCTCGCCAGCGAGCTGCTCGCCGACCCGCGGCTGACCGCGGCGCAGATCGCCGCCAAGGTCGGCTACGGCAGCCCCTTCGCCCTGAGCACGGCCTTCAAGCGACGGTTCGGGGTGAGCCCCACCCGGTACCGGGAACGCACCTACCTTGCGCATGCCGCGGCGCCGGGCCCGACTCCGCACGGCGGCAACCTGCCCCGGCCAATGGAGGCCGCCCGGGCCGTCCCATAGCCTTCTACGGGTCAGGGCGCGCTTGAGGTTCCTTCCGCCCATGGCGGCGACGTGACTCGCCTCCGGGAACTTTTCGCCCAAAACCTCTTCGGTGCCCTGTCCGACACCCCCACCGGCGCACGACCCTCCCGAGCACCTGCCGGGCGCGTGCTGGCCGGCGAAGCGGCCATCGAGTTTGGTGTGCCGATGGGGCTGGTCTTCGTGCTGGTGCTGCACGATCGCCGCAGCGCATTGGCCGCGACGCGGTGATGCTCCATGCCGTTCCGGGGGTTACGCCGGCACCGGCGCTCGCCATACACTGGCCTTGACTCCACTATCGGAAGAAAGTGAGTGACCATGACAATCCCACAGCCTCCCGAGCCCCCGGTCAAACCGCCCGAACCCGACGGCGTTCCACCGGTTCCGCCGAACGAGCCGCCGCCGGACCCGGGCCCCGTTCCACATCCGCCAGCGCCTGAACGCCCCTACCCGCCGACCGAACCTGAACCCATCGGGCCGTACCCGCCGATCCGGTAGGCACACAGGCCACGGCAACGGGCAGTGGCATCGTCAGCACGACGATGCCCCTGCCCGTTGCGGTTCCCAGACGGAGCGTGCCTAGCGCTGGGAAAGGCGGATCATGTTGCCGGAGGGATCCCTGAACGCGCAGTCCTTCGGGCCCCACGGCTGGTCAATGGGTTCCTGGAGGACCTCGGCCCCGGTGGCGCGAACCTGCTCGAAGAGTCCGTCAAGGTCGCTGGTGCTGAAGACCGTCATCGGCAGCACACCCTTGGTGAGCAGCTCCTGCATGGCGTTGCCGTCGGCTTCCGAGCGCCCCGCGTGCGGGTCCGAGAGCACGATTCCGAGCCCCGGCTGGGTGTCCGAGGCCAGGGTGACCCAGCGGTGCTCGCCCGAGGCCACGTCGTTCTCCACCCTCAGGCCCAGCCCGTCGCGGTAGAACGGGATCGCTTCGTCGACGTCGTTGACGGTGATGTGTGAGTATTGCAGTGAAATATCCATGGCTCCACGATAGGCACCAAGCCCCCGGGTGCGCTTCTTGGATCCTGCTCGATATCGAAGAACGGCCAAGGACTCCGCACTGTCGACCGGGCGCGGCCGGTCAAGGTGCCCCTCGGCGAGCGCCGGTCCATTCGGCCATCCGCGAGCGTCCGGCGCCGGAAGGGATGAAAGCTGCTCGTACCGCTGGACCCTGGTGCTCTTGGGGCGGGTCACGGACTTGGCAATGCAGGCAGGCATGGCTTCCACCGCGGTATGTTCCCGGTTCCGGTATCCGCTGGGACTTTCGCCCGTGATCTGGGTGAAGCTGGTGCTGAAGGATCCCAGAGAGGTACACCCCACCTCCATGCAGGCATCGGTGACGCTCATCCCGGACCTGAGCAACGCCATGGAACGCTCGATGCGCCGGGTCATCAGGTAGGCGTAGGGGCTCTGCCCGTAGGTGGCCTTGAACTGCCGGGAGAAGTGCGCCGGGGACATCATGGCCTTGGCCGCCATGGTGGGGACGTCAAGGGGCTTCGCGTAGTCGCGGTCGATCATGTCCTTGGCGCGGCGCAGCGCGGTGAGCACCTCGAGCTCGTACGGCTTCATGGGTTCGAGGCTATCAGCGCCATTCCCATGCGGCAGCAGGGACCTTCCCGCCACGGACCGGCGGCAAGCCGTTTGGCCGGAGGCCGTCAATGAATCCGTACGGGATTTGAATCGAAAGAACTATTGCGAAAGAGTTCTTTCGACAGTAGCGTGTGGCCCATGGACATCACCGATCCCAAGGCCATGCGGGCTCTGGCGCATCCCCTGCGCATCCGGCTTCTTGAGGTGGTTGCCGCCCACGGCCCGATCACCGCCGCCCGCGCCAGCGGGTACGTCGATGAGAGCCCGTCCAACTGCTCATTCCACCTGCGCACCCTGGCCCAACACGGCTACATCGAACGGGCATCCGAGGCCACCGGACGCGACAAGCCGTGGCAGATCACTGACATCACGCAAAATCTGGGAAGGGACCAGACCGGGCAAGAGGCGCAAACGGCCGCCGTCGCGCTGGGTGAGATGCTGCAGACCTGGGAATTCGAACGCATACGCGCCGGCAGGCGCCTCCCGCTGCCCGATGGCTGGAAGGGACACCTGTTCGAGGCCGGTTCAACCCTGTTCCTCACCCCGGAAGAAGCCGACGCCATCTCGGAAAGCTACCGACAACTTATTGCCCCCTACCTCGGGCGCATCACCGACCCGGCACAGCGGCCGGCGGACGCCGCCCCCGTCCGAGTCTTCATGGCCACGACCCTGGCCCACGACCTCATGGCCAAGGAAGCGGATTCTTGAAAGCCCTGCTCTCCATCCCGATGTTCCGCAGGTTCACCGGCGCGTGGACCATCGGAAACCTTGCCGACAGTGCCTTGTTCCTGACGCTGTCCATCTGGGTCAAGGACATCTCCGGCTCATCCAGCGCCGCAGGCCTGGTCTTCCTGGCGTTGGGACTACCCATCGTGTTTTCCCCGCTGATCGGCGCGCTCGCCGACAGGCTCCCCCGCCGCAGGCTGCTGATTCTTGGAAACGCTGTTTCCGGCGCCGGCGCGTTGCTGCTCCTGCTGGTCACTGGCCCCGGCGATCTCTGGCTGATCTATGCGGTGGCCTTCATCTACGGGTTGTTGGGGATCCTCAATGGAGCCGCGCAATCAGGGTTGGTGCGCGACATGCTCAGCGACGAACACCTGGACAGCGCCAACGGGCTGCTGTCCACCATCGACCAGGGGTTGCGAATCTTCACGCCACTGCTGGGCGCCGCGCTCTACACGCTGTGGGGCGGCAGCGCGCTGGCCCTGAGTGTCGCCGGCGCCCTGGCGCTTACCGCGGTGCTGCTACTCACGGTGTCGGTGCAGGAATCAGCCCCGGAACCGGCCTCCGAACGCGGCGGCTTCTGGCACGAGCACTCCGCCGGCTTCCGCCACCTGAACGGCGTGCCGCTCCTGTGGCGCATGGTTCTCGTCACGGCCGTGGCCCTGGGCGTCATCGGCCTCTTCGACTCGGCGCTCTTCGAACTCATCGACAAGGGGCTGGGCCGGGAACCGGGATTCTTCGGGGTGCTCATGAGCCTGCAGGGAGCCGGAAGCATCCTGGGCGGCCTCACGGCGGCAATCCTTCTGCGCAGGGTGGGCCCCGGACGGGCGGTCGGCCTCGGGTTGGCGTTGATCGGGCTTGCCGCCTTTGGCGCCACGGCGGACCTGGTGCCGTTTGTCGCCCGCCACGAGCTGCTGACGGCGGTCGTGATCCCCGCACTCTTCCTGGCCGGGGTGGGCATCCCGTGGATCTTTGTTGCACTCGTGACCACCCGCCAACGGCTGACCCCTGCCCGATTGCAGGGCAGGGCGGCCGCGGCAACCAACCTGGTGCTCAACGTCCCGCAACTGGCTTCCATCGCGGCGGGCGCGTTGCTGGTGTCGGTCGTGGATTATCGCTGGCTGATGCTCATTGCCGGGCTGGTGATAGCCGGCTGCGCCTGGTCCATGCTGAGGAGCCGACGAGAACCCGAGCCGGCTGCGGAAGAGCCGGCTGCGGTCGACGGAGCCATGTAGCGCTCGAACGGTGGCCTCAGTCGGCCACCGAGCGCACCACCCTTGCGGGCGATCCCACCACAACGGCTCCTGCTGGCACGTCCTTGGTGACGACCGAGGCTGCGGCCACGACGGCATCATCCCCGATGTGCACCCCCGGAAGGATGGTCGCGTTGGATCCGATCCACACATTCCTGCCGATCACGACAGGTGCCGGGATCATGTCCGCGCGTCGGCTCGGTGCAAGGTCGTGGTTCAGCGTCGCGATGACCACGTTGTGCCCGATGAGGGTGTCATCCCCGATCCTCACCCCGCCCTGGTCCTGGAACTTGCACCCGGCATTGATGAAGATCCGCTTTCCGAGGGTGATGTTTTTCCCGAAGTCGGCGTTGAAGGGCGGAAAGAGCGTCACGGATTCGTCAACCGGCCTTCCGGTCAGCTGCGCAAGCAGCTCCCGAACGCGCTCCGGCTCCCGGTAGCCGCTGTTGAGCTCACCGGTTATGTGCAATGCTTCCTGGCTGACCCGGTGCATCAGTACATGCAACGGCGAGTCCCCCGTGATGGTGCGGCCCGCATCCAATTCCTTCAGGAGGTCATTGAGTTCCATGATGTCCCTTCATTCGGGTGCCGGCAAAATCTGCACCCACCAATTCAACTGCTGGCTTACCAATACATAGGCACTCTTGAACCATAACCGCGAAGCGCGCTGGCGGAGCCTTGCGGCGCAGTGCGTGTCTTCAAGTCCCAGCCCTGTCCACTTCTCATGGCCCCATCGTTTCCCCGGTCCATCTCGTCTGATCCCCGCTGGCCCCCTCCCGTCCGGGCGCACGGGGGCGTAACCTAGCACCAACGTGTACTTCCGTCGCGGCTTACTGGGGGAAAGGAAAGCCTGCATGGAGAGCTCCGACCGGTTGCGGGACCGATGGCTCGATACTGCCGCCGGGATCCTACAGGAAAGCGACCCGGGGATTGCCCGTCAACAATTGCACGAGGCTCTGCTGGATTCGTTCCGCGCCTTCGCGGCGGTCCGTGCGCCGTTGGCCATGAACGGCGGAATCGGCGGGCCATCCATCTTCGGCCAGTACGCGGCGCTTGACACCTCGGACTGGCCGCTGGCGGTGGAACGGGCCGGTAGTGACCACCCGGTGTTCGCCTACCACAACACCACCGGCGACCCCACGCCGGTGACGCTTCGCCAGGCAGCGGAGCGAGGCTGGCCGGTCTCCGAGTTCGCAGCATCCATGATCGACCGGCTAGGTCTCAGCACCCACCAACTCTCACTGCCGCTGGCCACCATCGGGCCGGAATCCGCAACCTACGGATTTGTCAGCGACGGCGCCTACCTTGAGCGCGACCAAGAGTCTGCCCGATCCATCCAGCCGATTGTTCGCGGCCTGGATGCACACATCCGCATGCTCGAGTCGTTGTTGACCGCACCGGTGTCCGCACCAAAGCACCCGCTGACCGCGCGCGAACAGCTGGTTCTGGCCCTGGTTGCCCAGGGGTGCACGGCAAATGGCATCGCTGCCCGTCTCTGTGTATCACCGCGCACGATCCACAAGCACCAAGAGAACCTATATAGAAAGCTGGGCGCGGTGGACCGTCTGTCGGCGGTCCTCCGCGCCCAGGAATGCGGGTTGCTCCCCCAGCGGCCCGACGGTTCCTACGATTTTCCCGGCTACCACGCCGGGAAAATGTTGGAGTTGTTGTAGATCAAATGCCTTCCTCTTCCATCCACGGTTTTAGGGAGGGGACGAGATCAACCTTGCCCACGCAGTCCGGGGCGACCCCCTGGATGATGAACCGGTTCGCCGGATCATCCAACGCGATCCACCGCCCCCCCCCGTTGCAGCCGCTTCGCATTGGCCGAATCCGACTACTGCTTCTTGAAACATTCGTGGGCCGGCGCCGCCGGGGCCGCCAGCACCGACAGAAGTGCAACGGCTCCGACGACCGAAGCGGCACGGATCCCCCAAGTCTTGATTTCCATGCCCGATTCCTCCGAGTTTGGTGGCGCGTTCCCTTCGCGCCGACACGTCCCAGTGTTCACCACGGTTCCGGTGTGTGCCATACGCAGTGGTGCGTAGCAGGGCCCGGACGTCGTCACGCCGGCGGCCGGGGCGTTACCCCCGGTCGGCGGGGTGCAAAGCCGCGGTGCCCTGGTGACCATGGCCGCCGGTCGCTGACCTCCGTCCAACAGGTGATATCGCCAAGCCCCGGGCAGTGCCGAATCTGCTATCTGTCCACCCTCTTCGGTAGCCTCTGCCATACACTCGCAGCATCCGTCAGCAGCCACCGGCGAGAGGACCCGGACATGAACAATCCACTTGATTTTCCGCCCGAAACAATATCCGCGGGAGACCTCAGCAAGTTCATTCAAGATTCGATTAAGGGGAGGGTTTACTCGATCACCGGAGAATGCAAGGATGCACGACAGTGGCCGGACTCCTCCTGGAATTTCGATCTGGTCACCAAGGATGCAGTCACCGGGAGCGTCCACTTCCTTCCATGTCGAATATGGCCTGACGGACAAAAACGCATTGACAAAGGCTTCACCGAAGGCGGTTCATCCCTCGAGAAGGTGTTGACCGACGGAATGAGCTTGACAGTACGAGGCGAAACCCGGATGTGGAACAACCGACTCCAACTGCGAACTCTCGAAATCAGTTCACCCTCCATACGCAACGGCCAGTTCCATCGCGACCAGATGGAACTGCTTACACGATTCAGGGACCGCTATCCCGGCCGTCCTCGTCTTCACCTCGAGCACGATCTGGTCCATATCGATTCGACCTCCGGAGTTCCCGTCCCGCATGCCAATCTTGAACGGGTAATGGTCATTGCTCCCGAGAACGCCCGTGGGACAAATGATTTCAAACGCCAACTGGTGCGCCACCACTCCCAGCGCTCAAAAATCACATACCAAGCGATAACGTGGAGCACGGACAAGGCACCGGACCGTTTGCGCTCGCTGATCCATTCAGCTCATGAACACCGTTATGGAATGATCGTTCTGCTGCGCGGAGGAGGACATTGGTCCGAGCTGCAGGTGTTTGACGATGAAATTGTCGCTGGACTGATTGCCGCCTCCGAAGTTCCCGTTATTACGGCCATTGGCCACAAGGACGATGTCTTCCTGGCAGATCGGGTGGCGCGGGCATCATTCGTGGCACCGAGTGCGGCAGCTTCAGCAATATCCAAGTCGCACGATATGCAATTCAGTAATAGATTGAAAGCCAAGGCTGAGCAAAAGGCAGCAAGTTCCCTGGCCCACCTTCAAGAAATCACGAAGCAGCTTGCCGACGCACGAACGGAACTGGATTCAACCAACAACAAGTGCCTTACCTTGCGTAGCGAAGCCGCAACGCTTGATGGCCGTTACAAACATGATCTTCTGGAGATGGCGCGGCGACGGGTACGGGGATATTCGCGGCTTGCCACTGGTCTCACTGTGGGCTTGGCTGTTGCCGTTTTCTTTGGGGCAAGCGGACTTCTGGACTTTTTTGGAGTGGAACCGACGTTTCCAGCTGTCCTGATAACCCGGTGTACGGCAATCGTGGTGGCTTGGATCATCACTTGGAGGCTCGATATCGCGCGAGAGAGGATCAAGTGGCCTGCAGCAAAGCCCCTGCGCGTCCCGCTTACGGAGTCGGAGTGGATGTCGGAGATCAAGACGGTCCGCACCGTCCACCGTCTGCGGAAACTTCAGCGTCACCCGCCGTTCAGCGCGAAGGAAGCTGAAGTCTAGAAAAGTCCCGAGTGCGTCTCGATGAGTTCGGGCCCGTCGTTGCGCACGTTGCCCACCGCCGGATCGACCTCGCGCAGCTCCCAGCTCGAGGCCACCGTCGCGGCCCCGGCGCGCACCATCTCCACCAGCTCGACGGCGTTGTTGTTTTCCGGGTCCAGCCATTCGGCCAGCGAATCCTTGGCCAGCGGGATGGGCAACCTGTCGTGCAGACCATGCAATTCCTGCAGGACCGGCAACTCCGAGTCCGCTTCCGGGGAGGGTGCGGTGAGGATCGTGGTGGAGAGCAGCCACCGCTCGGGGTCCCCGTCGTCCTTGGACGGGTCCTTCCACCATTCATAGAGCCCGGCAAAGAAGATCAGCGAGTCGTCGGCAGGATGCACATAGAACGGGCGCTTCTTGGCCTTGGGGCTGTCCCCGGCCAGCCATTCGTAATAGCCCTCGGCCGGCACCGCGCAACGCCTGGAGGCCACCGCGGACCGGAAGGTCGGTTTCTCGACCACGGTCTCGCTGCGGGCATTGAAGGCGCGCACTCCCACGGAGGGGTCCTTCGCCCACCCCGGCACCAGACCCCACTTGGCCACATGCACCTGCCGGCGCACCGCCCCCTCGACGAGCCGCTCGAGCACGATCGGCACGTCGGTGGTCGGGGCAACGTTCCAGGATTGCCGCAGTTCCAGGTTCGCATCCGCCTCGGCCTCCGCTTCGGCCACCAGGTCGCCAATTGCCTTGGCCATCACAAATCGTCCGCACATGGAATAAGACTCTCACGTCCTCGGTTACGTGGGGTATGAGCGAAAATATAAAACTTGCCCCGTACATTCCCGAAGCCGGTGCCGTCACGATGTTTACCACCTCGTGGTGCGGCTACTGCCGGAACCTCAAGCGCCTCATGGATGCCAAGGGGATCGGCTACACCGAGGTAAACATCGAGGAAGTGGAGGGGACCGCCGAGCTGGTGGAGGCCTTCAACGGCGGCAACCAGACCGTGCCGACCTTGATTTTCCCCGACGGAACCGCCGCAACAAATCCGCGGATAGAGGAAGTGCTCGAGCGCGTCTAGTCGGGCTGTGCTTGGATGGAGGGGTGCCACTTGCCGAAAGGCAGGAGGCACCCCTTCCGCGTTAAGCATTCTTTTGTCGCGCATGCGCGCGACCGTCCGCAAGAATTGGAGTGACATGTCACAAAAAGTCCAGGCCGTTATCGTCCGCGCCAAGGATGCTCCCGTTGAGACGGTGACCATCATCGTTCCCGACCCGGGGCCCGGAGAGGTCGTCGTCGACGTACTGACCGCCGGTGTTTGCCACACCGACTTGCACTACAAGCTCGGCGGGATCGGCAACGACTACCCGTACCTGCTGGGCCACGAATCCACCGCGGTGGTCAGCCAGATCGGTGAGAACGTCACCAACGTCGCGGTGGGCGATCGCGTCATCCTGAACTGGCGGGCCGTCTGCGGCCAGTGCCGCGCGTGTGCCAAGGGCACCCCTCAGTACTGCTTCAACACCGCCAACGCCACCCAGAAGATGACCTTGGAGGACGGCACCGAGCTCTCGCCGGCCCTGGGCATCGGGTCCTTCGCCCAGAAGACCCTGGTCGCCGCGGGCCAGTGCACCAAGGTCGATGAGGACGTCGACGCCGCCGCCGTGGGCCTGCTGGGCTGCGGCGTGATGGCCGGCATCGGGGCGGCCATGAACACCGGCGAGGTCAAGCGCGGGGAATCCGTGGCAGTCATCGGTTGCGGCGGCGTCGGCATTGCCGCGATCGCCGGAGCCAAGCTGGCCGGCGCCACCACCATCGTGGCGGTGGACCTGGATGACGACAAGCTGGCCATGGCCAAGAACATGGGAGCCACGCACACCGTGAACTCCAAGACCAATGACGCCGTCGAGGGCATCAAGGCCGCCACCGGCGGCTTCGGCGCCGACGTGGTCATCGATGCGGTGGGCCGCCCGGAAACCTACAAGCAGGCGTTCTACGCCCGCGACCTCGCCGGACGCGTGGTACTGGTGGGTGTGCCGAACCCTGAGATGAAGCTGGAACTGCCGCTGCTGGATGTCTTTGGCCACGGCGGATCGCTGAAGTCCTCCTGGTACGGCGACTGCCTGCCGTCCCGCGACTTCCCGATGCTGGTCGAGCAGTACAAGCTCGGCCGCCTGGACCTGGACGCGTTTGTCACCGAACGCATCAAGCTGGACGACGTCGAGGCAGCCTTCACCAAGATGCACGAAGGCAAGGTCCTGCGTTCGGTGGTGGAACTCTAATGAGCGCGCAGATTGAAAACCTGGTCACCTCCGGTACCTTCTCCCTGGACGGGGGAACCTGGGACGTGGACAACAACGTGTGGATCATCGGGGACGAGAACGAGGTCTTCGTCATCGACCCCGCCCACGAGCCGTCCAAGATCAAGCAGGCCGTCGGCAACCGCGCGGTCAAGGCCGTGTTGCTGACCCACGGGCACGACGACCACATCCGCTATGCCCGTGCGTTCGCCGATCTGGTCGAGGCACCGATCCACCTGAACCCCGCCGACACGATGCTTTGGGAAGCGATTTTCCCCGGCACCACGGCGGATCACGAGATCAATGACGGGGACACCTTCGAGGTTGCCGGGACCACCCTGGTGGCGCTGCACACCCCCGGGCACTCCCCCGGATCGACCTGCTTCTACGCCGAGTCGTTGGGAACCCTGTTCTCCGGCGACACGCTGTTCAACGGCGGACCGGGCGCCACCGGGCGCAGCTATTCGAGCTTCGAGACGATCATCGACTCGATCCGCGAACGCCTGCTCGCCCTGCCGGCCACCACCGTGGTGAACACCGGGCACGGGGATGCCACCACCATCGGCGCCGAGGCACCAAACCTGGACGAATGGATCAAGCGCGGTAACTAAGTCCGGTTTGATCTGTTGTTTCCTGTGGGAGTCGCGCGTGTGCGTGGCTCCCACATACCTTTAACCGGTGCCGTAGCGACGCCTCGCCCACGCTAAAGCACCAAGTACCCCATGAGGCTTCTGCGAACCATTGCTACACGAGGCCTTTCGGCGAAGGCGACTCGTTGGACAATCACACGCTCATCGCTTCTAACCGCCAAGGCAATAAGAAAGTACTCAGGGAGATGGAAAAGCTGGTGAACAAATGAATCCGTTGCGACTGACCGTCGGTGCGGTGCTGGTGCTGGTTGGTATTACTGGGTGCGCACCCAGTGATCAGTTTGGTGAACCGTCCAAATCGACGACAACGAAAGAGGGCGCACCTGTGGGGAACGGGTTGACGTGGCAGGAGGCCAAGGCCCAGACACAAGACCTGGAACTGGAGATCGCCCGGCTGATTCCCGAAGACAAAGTGGTGAAGATCGACCAGGGGAAAACCGGTACTTTATTCAGCTGCAGCGAGACACAACATAATTGGAATGGGGCGACAACCGTCACTCTGAGCAAGGGGACAGAACCAGAGCCTCTCGTCAAGGCGATTGAAGCGCAGTACCAGGACAGCCGCTTCACCATCGAAACAGATCTCAGCATCACTGGAAATTATCGGGTGCAGCTACGCTCTCCACACACCGCAGCGTCCTACATCATCGTCAGGGATGACCCGAATGCAATTCGTATTGCATCTGGCTCTGCATGCTTCACCTTGCCTGAAGGAGTGTATCCGGGTGGTGATTTCTGAGCATTGACGGCAAAGGCCCGCAACCTGGTCCAGGATACCGGCTGGAACCCTCTAATGCTTACCGCGCTTGACTGCTGACCACCTTGGTCGACCAGCTGTTGGGCATCCGCCGCGTCCGCTCCGCGACTTGTCCTTCGGGAAAGTCATCCACGGCCGTTCAGGCCGAGGTGGAGAGTTGGGCGACAGCAACTAAACCGGAACCATGCCTGTCACCCAGCCCGCCATGGCGTGTCGCTGAACAAGACGCCGGCCGGTACCGCAGATTCCCGGTTGGCCAGCGCAGCCGCCTCCGACCCCGGGCCTAAGGCGGCGCACGACCCGTTCAGGGCTTGAGCAGCCGGCGGATAACCCGGCCCTCGGCCAGTGCGTCCAGGGCCTGGTTGATTTCCTCCAACGGTCGGGTGTCACTATGTAGCAATTCCACCGGGAGCCTGCCTTCGCGCCACACTTTGACAAAGTAGGCAATGTCCTCGGCTGGCTTGGCATCGCCCATGTAGGAACCCAGCAGGCGCTTGCCCGCCCCGGCGAACGTCAGCGCCGGCACCGTGAGCTCGGCTTCCGGATGCGGAAGCCCGACACAGATGACCGCCCCGCCGCGGGTCAGCACCTGAAGCGCCTCGCCGATCACCCGGGCCGATCCCGATGCCTCGATCGCGACGTCGACCCCGTCGCCGGTGGCCGCAGCAACCAGCTCCCGTGCTTGTTCGGGCGTCCCCACGGCGGTGGCCCCGGCGGCAAGCGCCAGGTCATGCTTGGCCGTGTTCGGATCGATGGCAATGATGCTTCCCGCACCGACAAGCACCGCGCCCATGATCGCCGCCAACCCCACGGCGCCCAGCCCGTAGACGATCACCGACTGGCCCGCTTCAAGCCGCGCGGTGTGCCTGATGGCCCCGATGCCAGTGAGCACCGCGCAGCCGAACATGGCAGCCACCTCATCGGGGACATCCTCCGGCACTGGCACCACGGATTCGACGGCCACCACCGCGTGGTCTGCAAAGGCGGAGACGCCCAGGTGGTGGTTGATCCGCTCGCCGCCGAGCCCGCGCAGGAGCGCCTCTCCGTGCAGCAGGTCCCCGGCGGTGTTGCTCACCGCTGCCCGGTGGCACAAGGCGGGGCGCCCGGCGGCACAGGCACGGCAGGTGCCGCAGCCGGGGACGAAGACCAGCACGACCTTGGTGCCGACTTCGAGGTGGTCCACTCCCGGGCCCAGGGAGGCGATGCGTCCGACCGCCTCGTGGCCCAGGGCCATGGGCAGCGGGCGGGGCCGGGACCCGTTGATGACCGAGAGGTCCGAGTGGCACAGCGAGGAGTAGATGATGTCCACGCCGACCTCCGCGGCCCGCGGCCCGGGTGTGGCAAGTTCCTCGATGGCCAGCGGCCGGCTTTCGGCATAGTTCCCGGAGCCGTCCCCCGGCAGCTCGCGCAGGATCGCCGCGCGCATCAGGCGTTCCATCCGCTCTCAAGGGCGGGGGTGTCCGGGGCGGGCCGCGGCGGACAATGGGCGGGTGCCGGCTCTTGGGCCATGACAGGTACCTCCGGGGATCGGGCAAAGCGCGGTGTAATAGGGACGAGTATTGCCCGCTCCGGCGCGCCGCGCAATGCACACCCCTGCACACGGTGTGTGCGTGCCACGGGAAGGTCCCACGGGGCCCGCAACGGCCGGCACCGCGTAAACCGGCGTCCTACCACCACTTTCAGGTTTACCACGTGGCATACTCGTCCCATGGACGATCCCAGTCACCCCCGGAAGCATCCTCGGCGCAGACCGGCGGCGCTCGCCGGAACCATTGCCCTGCTCGCATTGGTTGCGGGCGTCGCGACACTGGTCGCGGGCAGCGGGCAGGTGGCCGAATTCGGCTGGTTCGCCTACGCGCCCCTGAGCGAAGGCGCCTTCGCCCCCGGCATGGTATTTCTCGGCCCGCAGCAAATCACCGGCTGGCTGCTTGTCGCCCTGGCCGCCTGCGCCGCCGCATTTTGTGCGGGCCTGGTCATAGGAAGGCGGAAGAGCTGAATCCCGGGACTACGCCCCGGCCAGCTCCGCGTGCTGCGCGTATTCGGCCAGCAGATCGGCGATGAACGTCTCGGTCGAGTAGCCGGGCAGCAGGTCGTCGGCGGCGCCGACGGTGGCCGCGTCCATCGGGATTTCCATCGCCCGGTAGACGTCGTCCAGCAGCGCGCGGATGGGCGCCGAATCCTCGATCACGAAGACGCTGGAAAACAGCCATGCCCCGGACACCACGCGCTGCGCGGTGCCCACCAGCTTCACGGCGTTCGGCGTTCGGGAGGCGGCCCCCGGCACCCCGTGGACGCTGAACTCCCCGGCACAGTACTCCCCGGCGATTTCCCCCACCCGCGCGTCGATGCCGCCGCGGCGCAGGGCCTCTGCGTAGAGGGCACCCAGGACCTTGAAGCGGTGCTGGTGCCCCATCATGGCCTCGTCGGCCGGTTCTACATGGTCCACGATCACCGTGCCGCGGTGGTAGGCCGCCGCCCGACCACCGGCCTTGCGCACCACCGGGGCAAAGCCATGTTCCAGCGACCGCGCCACCGCAAGCGGATAGCCGGCCAGGCGCACATCGCGCTGCCCGAAAGCCAGGGTCGGATCGGGCCGATAGATCCGCAGCGCCGCCGGCACTTCCCCGTCGCGCACCGCGGCGAGTAGCCCGATTCCTGCCATCAGGTCCGCCTCCGGGTCCCCGGAGGGCTCCTCGATGCGAACGTTCAGCCGGTGATCGACATCGGGATTCCAAAGACTCATGGGCACGATTCTAGGTCCGGATGCGCGGCAGTGAATAATGGATGTCGTGCCGAAACAACTTTCCCCCCTGATCTTGCTGGGAGGGGCCTCCGGATCCGGAAAGTCCTACCTGGCCCACCGCTTCGGCCGACCCCATGTGGAACTCGACAACTTCTACCGCGAGATCTCCGAGCACACCCCCGAGACCCCGCTGCCGCAGACCGGCTACGGCGAAATCGACTGGGACCACGCCGGAACGTGGAACTGCGCCCTGGCTGTTGACGCCCTGGTGGACTTGCTCGAAAGCGGCGCGACAGAGGTCCCGAACTATTCGATCAGCACCTCAAGCTACGACTCGATGCGCCGGATCGAGCTCAATGGCGGCCCGCTGGTCGCCGAGGGAATATTCGTTTCCGAGATCCTGGCCCCGCTGCAGCGCCTGGGGGTTCCAGTGCGGGCGTACTACATCGAGGTCTCGGCCCTGGGCACCGCGATCCGACGGCTCGTGCGCGATGTGCGGGAGCGGCGCAAGCCGCTGCCGTTCCTGCTCAAGCGCGGCTACGCGCTTTTCCGTGCCGATCGGGACATCCGTGCCCGGCACCTGGCCGCCGGTTTTGAACCCGTGAAGAAAAAGGCGCTCAAGGAAACACTGGCCTCAATCACATCCTGAGCAGGTTCTTCGACCACCCCTTGACCTCCGTTTCGGAACGGGTTGGAATGGAGCATGAGGTCCGGATTTTTGCGGCATCGGGCCCCGGATCCGGAGGTGGAGCGTGTTGTCCCCGATACTTGGCTTGCTGGCCATGCTCTTGGGCATGGCCACAGCTTGGCTCATGGTTTCCGGCCCATCACTGGAACAGGATCCCGATGCCCGGTTTTGGTACGGCTTCTGCGGTTTCTGCGTGCTGGCACCGTTGGCACTGGGTGCCGCGCTGGTGAACCCCTTGGCCGGTGTGGCGGTGTTGGTTGCTGCCTGCGGCGCCTGCCTTGCCACCCACCGCTTCCTGGTGCACGAAGCCGTGCAGCGGACGGCCGTGCAGACCGGTTTCCGGCTGCTTGCCGAGCACTCGGCTTTCGAATCGCGGCATGACCAGGTTCTCAGGCAGTGGAGCCGCTACGAACTGGACCCGGCCGCGGCCATTGCAAGCCCGGGGATGAACGATGTCGACGTCCCGGAGACTGCGGCATTGGCCAAGGCCCTGGCGCAGGCCGAACGCCTGCGCGGCCGCCAACCCAACGGCGCGGCCGTTGGAGTTGGGGTTGACTACCGGCGGGCAGTGATCGAACTCGAATCGGCATTCACCAGGGCCGAGCAGTCCCTCGCGGGTTCCTCCAGCCGAGTGGTTCCGGGGGCTAGGATCCCGCCGGGGCCGGACGCACCGTGAGTATCTGCTCGCTGCGCCCGAACGGTCCGTGCACGTCGTGCAGCACCGCGCTGGTCAGCCCGATGCCGTCGGTTCCGTAGGTCTGCTGCGCCTGGATCCCCAGCCACTGCCCCGCGGGCTTGCGGTGCATGTGGATCTGCAGGTCCACGTTCGGGAACATCCAGGACTCGGGCCCCGGCTCCACGCGCGGCGCCACGCCGTTGGCGGTGTCGACCATGCCCAGCAACCGGACCAGGTCCGAGGTGTGCGTACCGGCCACCATTTCGAAGTTGTTGCGCATCCACACGATCCCTTTGCCCGGGCGATGGCCGTCGGCACCACGGAATTCCAGTCCGCGGATGTACCCGCCGGGCCATGGCGACATGCCGTCAAAGGTCACCAATTCCTCGGGGTGGATGACGCCGGCGTCCTCGCTGGCCGCCACCGCGGAGCTGTCAAGGGTCCTCAGGCGCCAGCCGCGGGCGACGATGCAGGTGCGCCCCTGCGAAACCATTTCCGCCTCGATGAGTTCGATGGTGCGGCCCGGGCGGATCATCCTCGTGGTGATTTCGAATTCCCCGCCGTGGATGATCCCGTGGATGTCCAGGCTCACCCGGGCCATGCGCATGTCTGGCCGTGGGGCGAAAAGCTCCAGGGCGTGCACCAGCACCCCGGTGGCCGGGGCCATGTGTTGCTCGTGCGGGTTCCAGGCCCCCTGGGCATGCACCGTGGAACGGTAGGTGCCCTCGCCGGTGGGGAGGTAGTAGAAATCCCCCACCGCGAGTTCCGGAAGATTCTGTTCGGCCGCCGTTTGCGTCATGGTCTCTCGTCCCTTGTTCCCGTGGCAACCCTGCCACCGTGTATCCGGGACCCAGCTTAGCGAGCAATGCGACCCGGGCCACAATTCGGCCGCGGAACCGTCCGGTGACCAGTAAAGACCCTTGGCGGGCCGCGAGGCCCCGGCGTAGGGTGGGGAACAATCGTCCCGACCCGCCAGGAACGTCCCGACCCGCCAGGAAGAGATACCGATGCCCACTGTCGCCGAAACCATGATCGCAACCCTCAAGGCCAACGGAGTCAAAAGGATCTACGGGGTGGCGGGAGACTCACTCAACGGGCTCACCGATGCCATGCGCAAGGACGGGTCCATCGCCTGGCTCCCGGTGCGGCACGAGGAGACCGCCGCATTCGCCGCCGGTGCCGAGGCGGAGATGACCGGCAACCTCACGGTGTGCGCCGGAAGCTGTGGCCCGGGAAACCTGCATTTGATCAACGGGCTCTACGACGCCAACCGCAACCGCGTCCCGGTGCTGGCCATCGCGGCGCACATCCCCACCGGCGAGATCGGCAGCAACTACTTCCAGGAGACCCACCCGGCAGAGCTCTTCCGTGAGGCCAGCGTGTTCTGCGAGACGGTCTCGGCCCCGGAGCAGATGCCGCGGCTGCTGGAAATCGCCATGCGCACCGCGATCGAACGGCGCGGGGTCGCGGTGCTGGTCATCCCCGGGGACGTCGCCCTGGCCGAGGCCAAGGGCACGCGCGCCTCGGTGCTCAACGCCAGCCGCTCCGCCGTCCTGCCCCACGCCGAGGACCTGGCCCGGGCGGCCGAGCTGCTGAACGCAGCCAAGCGGGTCACCATCCTGGCCGGCGCCGGCGTGGCGGGGGCCCACGCGCAGGTCATGGAGATCGCAGGTCTGCTGGGCGCCCCGGTGGTGCACGCGCTGCGCGGCAAGGAGCACATCGAGTACGACAATCCCTACGACGTCGGGATGACTGGCCTGCTCGGGTTCGCCTCCGGGTACCGGGCCATGGACGCCGCCGACACCATCCTGCTGCTGGGCACCGACTTCCCCTACCAGCAGTTCTACCCGCAGGATGCGAAGATCATCCAGGTCGACGTGCGCGGGGAACAGCTGGGGCGGCGCACCCCGATCGACGCGGGGCTGGTCGGCACGGTGGCCGACACCCTGGAGGTGCTGGCACCGCTGCTGGAGCGCAAGGCCGACACCACGCACCTCCAGGACGCGCAGAAGCACTATCGAAAGACCCGCGAGAAGCTTGACGACCTGGCCACCCCCTCGCGCCGGGGCGCGAAGATCCATCCGCAGTACGTCGCCCGCACCCTGGACGAACTGGCGGACGACGACGCCGTCTTCCTGGCCGACGTCGGATCCCCGGTGGTCTGGGCGGCCCGCTACCTCACCATGAACGGACAGCGCCGGCTGCTGGGATCCTTCAGCCACGGCACCATGGCGAACTCAATCCCGCAGGCCATCGGAGTCCAGGCCTCGAACCCGGGCCGGCAGGTGGTGACGCTTTCGGGCGACGGCGGGCTTGCCATGCTCATGGGCGATTTGCTCACGCTGGTCCAGTCGAAGCTGCCGGTGAAGATCGTGGTCTTCAACAACTCGTCACTGAACTTCGTGGAACTGGAGATGAAGGCCGCCGGGTTCGTCACCTTCGCCACCGACCTGTCCAACCCCAACTTTGCCGACGTCGCCACGGCCATGGGCATCCGCGGGTTCCGGGTGGAAAAATCCAAGGACCTGCCGGATGTCCTGCGCGAGGCCCTGGCCCACGACGGACCCTCCCTCATCGACGTGGTGACCGATCGGCAGGAACTCTCGATGCCGCCGGCCGTCACCGCGGAGCAGGCAAAGGGCTTTGCGCTCTACGCCGTCCGCACCGTGATGTCGGGAAAGGGCGACGAGCTGCTGGACCTCGCGGCCACCAACTGGCGCCAGCTCTTCTAGAAATATGTATGGGGCCGGAACATCGGCGCAGCCCCCAAGGCCGGGCAGGCTTGCCGATTCCCCTAGGTCGGTTCGAAGCCGGCCGTCTTCCCACCGCGGTGTACGGCCAGAACAATTCGCGCTCCATGGCAGGCATGTCTTTTTGCCGTCCAGATTGGCGCCGTCCGGATTTGGCCGATGGCTACCGAGTTGCTGGTGCCCCATTTGCGAACCCACTCCGGCCAGAGCCGTCATCCAGGCCGATCCGCGATAGGTTCCCGCTCCGGCATCGAAGGGGTCCCATCGCAACATTTACTGACCTTGAGTCAGAACTCTTGCGTTAATCGCAAACATGAGTCTAGGGTTGCACCATGCCCGAACCAGAGAACATCCCCTCGGGGATAGCCGAGCGCATCCGCGAGGCCATCCGCAACACCGGCCTGCCGCAGCGCAAGATTGCACGCCGGACGGGATTCGAAGAGTCCAAGCTGTCCAAGTCGCTCAGCGGCACCAGGAAATTCACCAGCGAGGAAATCGTCCTGTTGGCAACCGTGACCGGCGTGACGGCCAATTGGCTTATCACCGGTTCGGATGCGGCGCAGACACCTTCCGCGGCACCACCGGCAGACATCCTTCCGAAGCGTCACCGGGAAGACGAAAAGCATGCCCAGCGCCGTCGAAGCATCATTGAACGTGCCTGGTGGCTGTTTTCCGAACAAGGCTATGCAGCGGTGCGCATCGCAGACATCGCCAAGGATGTCGGTGTCAGCACGCCAACGGTGCATTATTACTTCCCATCAAAGCAGGCCCTGTTTGCCGAAACCCTGCACTATTCGGTAAAACTCGCCTACGACCGACAGGTTGCCGGGTTGCAGCCGATCACCGATCCGGTGGCACAGCTCAAGCGCCTTGTCGAGCTCCAGCTTCCCCTCGGGGCCGAAGGGCGCGCCGAGTGGTCCATCTGGCTGCAGACCTGGACCAAGCTCGCCGTTAGAGAGGGAGGGCTCGACACCCATTCCCCCGGCTACCGGCGCTGGACCTCGACTGTGCATGACATCATCTCCGCCGGACAAAAAACAGGACACTTTGTGACCGTCGATGCCGGCACCCTAACCGCCGAGCTGACCGCCATGTTCGACGGAATGGGAATCCAGGTCTTGACAGGAAACCTGACTCCAAGTCAAATGTTCGCAAATATTTGCGGTTTTATCGACCGCACCATCATCCAACAGCAAGGAGCGACATCATGAGTCGTAAAGTCATCGTCACCTGCGCCCTCACGGGGGCCGGAGACACGACATCACGGAGCGAGCACGTTCCGGTTTCCCCGGACCAGATCGCTGCCGACGCCATCGCCGCCGCCCGGGCCGGGGCCTCAGTGGTGCACATCCACGTCCGGGACATCGCAACGGGCCAAGGTTCCCGCGACGTGGCCCTGTACAGGGAGGTCGTGCGCCAGGTGAAGGCCTCGGACGTGGACCCGGTAATCAACCTCACCGCAGGAATGGGCGGGGACCTCTTCATCGATCCTGCCAACCCCACCGTGCACATGCCGGGCACCGACCTGGTTTCCGGGCTGGAGCGCCTGGCCCACGTCGAGGAACTGCGCCCCGAAATCTGCACCATCGACTGCGGTTCGCTGAACTTCGGCGAAGGCTCCCAGCTCTATGTCAGCACCCCCGACATGTTGCGCGAAGGCGCCGCACGGATCCGGGACCTCGGGGTAAAGCCGGAGATGGAAATCTTTGACACCGGCAACCTGTGGTTTGCCAACGTCATGGTCGAGGAGGGCCTCATCGCTCCCCCGCCGCTTTACCAGATCTGCATGGGCATCCCTTACGGGGCACCGACCGATCCCGGCCTGCTGCAGGCCATGGTGAACATGCTGCCCGATGGCGCCCAGTGGACCTCGTTTGCCATTGGCCGCAACCAAATGCCGTGGGTCGCGCAATCGGTACTGCTCGGCGGCCACGTGCGCGTGGGCCTGGAAGACAACCTGTACCTGTCCAGAGGGGTCAAGGCCACCAACGCTCAGTTGACCGAACGCGCCATCACGATCGTTGAATCGATGGGCCACTCGGTGGCCACCCCGGACGAAGCCCGTGACATCCTCAAGCTCGATAAGGCGGCCTAAGCATGGTCACGTACCCCAAGTTCGAAGACATCTCGAGTGTTGCCTGCGTTGGCGTGGGCACCATCGGCGGCGGCTGGGCCGCCTACTTCCTGTCCCGCGGCCTGAGCGTCCGAGCGTGGGACCCCTCCCCTGATGCCGAAGCGAAGCTGCGCAGACTCATCGACGCGGCCTGGCCGGCGTTGACCGCGCTCGGTCTTGCCGAGAACGCTTCCAGGGACAACTTCACCGTCCACGCCGACTTGAACGAGGCTGTTCGCGGAGTCGGGTTCGTCCAGGAGAGTGCACCGGAGAATCTGGAGCTGAAGCAGGACCTGCTGGCACGGATCGCCGAGGCCGTCTCCCCCGAGGTGGTCATTGGTTCCTCCACGTCCGGATACGGGATGACCGAGATGGCGCAGAAGGCGGAGGACCCGTCCCGTCTTGTCGTTGGCCACCCGTTCAATCCCCCCTACCTGATCCCCCTGGTCGAGGTTGTGGGAGGTCTGCAAACGGACCCACAGGCCACGAACTGGGCCTCGGGCTGGTATGAATTCATCGGGAAGTCGGTGATCACCATGGATCGGGAGGTTCCCGGATTCATCGCCAACCGGCTGCAGGAGGCCCTGTGGCGCGAGGCTTTGCACATGGTCGACAACGGCGAGGCCACCGTCGAGCAGATCGACCTGGCAATCACCGACGGCCCCGGACTGCGGTGGCCGCTGCAAGGACCCATGCTCACCTTCCACCTGGCCGGAGGCGAGGGAGGCATGGCACACATGCTTGACCATTTCGGCCCGTCGCTCAAGTCCCCTTGGACACGCCTGGACGCGCCCGAACTAACCGCCACGTTGCGCCAGGATGTCATTGACGGGTGTGACGACGAGGCCGCGGGGCGTTCCTTCGGCGAACTGATAGCCCAGCGCGATGCGGCGATCATTGCCGTTCGCCAGGTGGTGGAGACCATCCGGAGTCCGCAGGGGGTGCAGGCGAAGTGAGTCTCGATCCGTATCGTTGCACGGTGCCGGCCGAGTGGATCGACTACAACGGCCACATGTCCGAGGCCTTCTACGTACTGGGATTCGGTGATGCGACCACCTCGGTGATGAACGCCTTGGGCCTGGACGAGGGCTACCGCCGCTCCAGCGCATGCTCCCTGTACACGGTTGAGGCGCATGTGCGCTACCTGCGGGAGGCTTCCCTCGCCGAGGAACTGGAAATCACCACCTGCATTGTCGCCGCCGGACCCAAGAAGCTGCACCTTGCCCACGAGATGCGCCGAGGATCGGAGCTCATCGCCACGGAGGAAATACTGGGACTCCACGTGGACCAGGGCACCGGCGCCACGACGCCCTTCCCGGCCGACGTCCTGGCCCACATCGCCGCCCACGAGCACAGGACCCCCGATTGGAGTGGCCGATCCATCACTGCATGAATCCTTCGCGCCCTTCACGAGAATCGAGTACGTCTTGAATTCCCACGAATCACCATCCAAACGAACGCCGGGCACCACTCCCAGCCGCCGCGCAGTCCTGGGCAGCGGCATGGCCCTGGGGCTGGGATTGCTGCTCACCGCCTGTGGTTCCTCCGGCGTCGCGTTGCAAAAAGCGCCCACCGGCGACCCGGTCCGCGGGGGTTCTCTGCGGGTGGGCCTGGCAGGCGGCGGGGCCGCAGACACCCTCGACCCCCATTCCCCGGTCAGCACCACGGATATCGCCCGCGTGGTAAACCTGTACGAGTCGCTGCTTTACCGCGACGAGAACTTCGAGCTCAAGCCGTTGCTGGCCCTCAGCGCCGTCCCCGATGCCACGGCCCTGGTGTGGACCGTCGCATTGCGGCCCGGGGTGAAGTTCCACGATGGACGCCCTGTCACCGCCAAGGATGTCGCCGCTACCTTTGCCCGGGTCACCGACCCCGATGACCCCAAGAGCGGGGCCGCGGCCCTGACAATCCTCGACGAGGTCAAGGTCATCGACGACCTGACGGTCGAATTCAGGCTCAACACGCCCACCGCCACCTTCGACGACTCACTGGGGCAATATGCGCTGGGCATCGTCCCGGAGGACTTCGATGTGCAGCACCCGATTGGCACCGGGCCATTCAAGGCTTCCAGCTTCGATCCCGGACTCCGGTCGGTGTTCGTACGCAACGATGCGTACTGGCGGGAGCACGAACCGTACCTGGATGAGCTGACCATCCTGAACTTCTCGGACGACGACGCGATGCTCAACGCCTTGCTGTCCACCCAGGTCGATGCCATCGGCCAGATCCCGCTGGCCCTGCTGGAAGTCATCTCAGCAGATCCCCGCATCAGTATCCTGAACTCCGAAACCGGCGCCTGGCTGCCCTTCACGATGCGCACCGACAAGGCCCCGTTCGACGATGTCCGGGTCCGCCAGGCATTCCGCCTCGCGGTGGACCGGCAACAGATGATCGAACAGGTCCTGAGCGGTAACGGCTCCCCAGGCAACGACCTCTACGCGCCTTTCGATCCGGGCTACGCGAAGCAGCTCCCCCAACGCACCCAGGACATTGGCAAGGCCAAGGCACTGCTTGCCGAGGCCGGCTTCTCCAACGGGCTGGACATCGAATTGGTCACCGCACCAATCCAGGCCGGCGCCGTGGAAGCGGCCCAGGTATTCGCCCAACAGGCCCAAGCGGCGGGGATCCGGGTCAAGATCCGTCGCGTGGACACCACGACGTTCTTTGGTGATGATTACCTGTCATGGACGTTCGCCCAGGACTTCTGGTACACGCGCAATTTCCTGCCCCAGGTCAACAACAGTTCACTGCCGACCAGCCCGTTCAATGAAACTCATTGGGACGACCCGGAGTTCTTGGAGCTGATCGAGTCCGCCACCACCGAGGTCGACGAAACCAAGCGCAACGCGCTGATCACCAAGGCGCAGCAGATCGAGTACGAGCGCGGCGGATACATCATCTGGGGCCATCCCAACCAGGCGGACGCCTACCAGAAATACGTGGCGGGGCTGATTCCAAACAAGACCGGCCTGGCCTTGTCGGGCTTCGAATTCCGCCGCGCGTGGATCGGGGTCACCAAATGATCGCCCGCATGATCGCCAAACGACTGCTGGTCAGCCTGGCCATCCTCTTCATCGTCTCCTTGCTGGTGTTCGTGGCCACCCTGCTGCTGCCCGGCGACCCCGCCCAGGCAATCCTGGGCCAGCAAGCCACGCCCGAACGGCTGGCCGCGCTGCGGGAGCAAATGAGCCTCAACGACCCGGCGTGGGTGCGCTACTTCACCTGGCTCGGCGGCCTGCTCACGGGCGACCTCGGATACTCGGCTGCCACCGGCGGCCCCGTCACCGCCCTGCTGTCCGACCGCATCGAATCCTCGCTGGTGCTCATGGGCCTTGCCGCACTGATTTCCATTCCGGTCGGCATCGTCGTTGGCACGTTCTCCGCCCTGAAGCGTGGACGGGCCTTCGACAACGCCAGCACCGGCGTTTCCCTGGTGTTGGCGTCCCTCCCCGAATTCGTGATTGGAATCGGGCTGGTTGCGTTGTTCTCGACCACCGTATTCAAGGTCCTTCCCTCGGTGACCATGGCCCCTCCCGGCGAGGCGGTGTGGAACCACCCGGTTCAACTGGTCCTGCCCACGGTAACGCTCGCGCTGGTGGTGACCCCGTACATTGTACGGATGATGCGCGCCACGATGCTCGAGGTGCTGGATTCCGGGTTCGTGGAAATGGCGCGTCTCAAGGGCGTGCCCGAGCGCCAGGTGGTGCTGCGGCACGCGGTGCCCCACGCATTGGCCCCCGTCGCCCAGGTCATCGCAATCCAGCTGGCCTGGATGGCCGGCGGCGTGGTCGTGATCGAATTCCTCTTTAGGTACCCCGGCATCGGCCAGGCGCTGGTGGATGCGGTGACCAACCGCGACGTGCAGGTGGTGCAGGCGCTGTCCATCCTGATCGCCGCGGCCTACATCGTGGTGAACCTGCTGGCCGATCTGGTGGGAATCCTCACGAATCCGAAACTACGCACGGAGAAGGCCAAATGAGCACCGTCGATGATGTCGTTGAAGCAAATGTGTCACGCTCCCGTCCCCCTCGACTCCTCGCCCGAATGATGCGTCAGCGCCAGGCCAAGGTCGGCCTGGTGCTGACGGTGGCCGTGTTGCTGATCGCTCTGGCCGGGCCGCTGCTGCTGCCCTGGCTGACCGGGCATACCAGCACCGAATTCACGGGACGCCCGTTCACTCACGTGGGACTGTTCGGCACCGACAACTTGGGCCGAGATGTGCTCTCTCGCTTCCTGGACGGCGGACTGCGATTGATCGCCTACTCAGCGCTTGCCACGGCGCTGGGCATGGTCATCGGTGTCGCCGTGGGAATGACCGCGGCCTATTCCCGCGGACGGGTCGATGCGCTGATCATGCGCGGCAACGACGTGCTTCTGGCCCTGCCGCAGCTGGTCTTCGCGCTGCTGGCCATTACCGTGCTCGGCCCGCAGGGCTGGGTGCTCGTTGTGGTCATTGGAATCACCCACGCCCCGCGCATTGCCCGAGTCACTCGTTCGGCCACCGCATCGGTGATCACCGAGGACTACATCCGGGCCAGCGAAATGTACGCGGTTCCCAGGTACAAGATCCTGCTCACCGAGGTTCTGCCAAATATCACCGGCCCATTGATGGTCGAACTCGGGTTGCGCATGACCTACTCGATTGGCTTTGTCGCGGCGCTGTCCTTCCTCGGGCTGGGCATGCAACCACCCACCGCGGACTGGGGCCTGATGATCAACGAGAGCCGGATCGCCCTGGTCATCCAGCCCTGGGGCGTACTGCTGCCCGTTGCGGCCATCGCAGTGCTGACTGTGGGCACCAACCTCCTGACCGACTCGCTCGCGCGGGCCTCGGCCAACATGAATGCGGGGAAATGACAATGACCACGATCGTGGAGAACGACATCGCGGCAAGTGCGCTGTGCGCCACCGACCTGAGGGTGCAAACCGATGCCGGGGAGGAAATCCTGCACGGGGTCAGCTTCACCCTGGCGCCGGGCCGCATCCTGGCCTTGGTCGGTGAATCCGGCTCAGGCAAGACAACGGCCGGACTCGCATGCATGGGGCATTTCCGCAAAGGGCTGTCCAAGGGCACCGGCACGGTGCGCCTGGGCAGCGGGGACCACGGAAACATCATGGATCTGCCCGACGCCCAATTGCGGCGCCTGCGTGGCAAGGTGATTTCCTACGTGCCCCAGGACCCGTCCCTGTCGCTGAATCCGTCCATGCGCATCGGGGAGCAGATTGCCGAAACCCTGCGCGTGCACCAAATCGGCGCCACCGATTCCGAACGCCGGTTGCGGGTTAGTGAAGTGCTGGCCGAGGTCGGCCTGGCCAATGACCCCGCCTACCAGCGGCGCTACCCCCACCAGCTATCCGGAGGACAACAGCAGCGCGTGGGCATTGCGATGGCCTTTGCCTGTCGGCCGTCGGTGATCGTGCTTGACGAGCCGACCACCGGCCTGGACGTCACGACCCAGGCCGTGGTGCTGCAAACAATCGGCGAATTGGCCGAACGGCACCAGGTCGCCGGGCTCTACATCACGCACGACCTGGCCGTGGTCGCAGAGATCGCCGACGAGGTCGCCGTCATGCTCGAAGGTGACATCGTGGAGCACGGAGCGACCGACCAGGTGCTCTTCGCCCCGCGACACGGATACACGCGCAGACTGCTCGCCGCAGTTCCTGATCTCGCCGGCAAACGCCGGGTGGGCCAGGTGGAGGCAATCACCGGAGAACAGCCGTTGGTCGTCGCCGGCCCCCACGGCGTGCCGGACACCACCGGCTCCACACCGCTCGTTGACGACGCCAAGCCCTTGCCCGGCACCCTGCCACGGCCAGCTTCCGTTGCGGTGGCGGCTCGTCCGCTGCTGCAACTGAGCGACCTGGCCCTGTCATATGGCAAACACGCGGTTCTGGACGGGATCGATTTCCAGTTGCTGGAGGGAGAGTCAATGATGCTGCTGGGCGAGTCGGGGTCCGGCAAGACCACCCTCTCGCGCTGCGTGGCCGGGCTAAATGATGCCTACACCGGTTCGATCGAGCTTTTCGGAGAGAGGCTGGCCACCGGCACGCGGATGCGGTCATCCGAGGACCGGCGGCGGATCCAATACATCTTCCAGTCGCCATTCTCATCACTGAACCCGCGTCGAACCATCGCCGATTCGGTGGGTGTCCCATTGCAGATGTCGGGAATCAACGACAAGCGCAAACGCCGCGCCTTGGTCCGTGAAGCCTTGGACCAGGTAAAGCTCGGCGAACGCTACATGGAACGCCGTCCCGGAGATCTCAGCGGCGGTGAACGCCAGCGCGCGGCGATTGCCCGTGCCCTGGTCAATGCCCCCTCGCTGCTGGTCTGCGACGAGATCACCAGCGCCCTGGACGTCTCGGTGCAAGCCTCGATCCTGGATCTGTTGCGCACGCTGCAGACCGACCACAACATGTCGATGCTTTTTGTCACGCACAACATCGCCCTGGCCCGGCATATTTCCCAGCGTCTTGCCGTATTGCAAAAGGGAAAGATCGTGGACATGGGCACTACCGAAGAGGTGCTCAACAACCCGCAGCACCACTACACGCAGGAACTGCTGGCCAACGTCCCGGCGTTCAAGTAAGGGAGAACATGGACACGTCACGTGAAAAACCCCGGACCCGCCACAATGACGGGCTGCCACAGCCCGGGTTCGAGATGCTGTCAGGAGTCTTCGCCCGGCACCTGGCAGCGGCCGAAGGCGGCATGGCCTTCTGCGTGTACCGAGAGGGCAAGCCCCTGGCCCGGTTCTACGGCGGCACCACGGTCAAGAACGGTGCCACCCCCGCTTCGGGCACCGGAATTCGTCAGGCGTGGTCCGAAAAAACCATGGCAGTCTTGTTTTCCGGCACCAAGGGCCTGATGGCCACCATTGCCGCGATCCTGATTGATCGGCGCGTCCTGGACCCGGAAGCCACCGTCGCCTCGTACTGGCCCGAATTCGCGGGGGCCGGCAAGCAGGATGTCACCGTCGCCCAAGTGCTCAGCCACACCGTTGGCCTCGTCTTTGTCGACCCGGACCCCGACGATAGCCTGCGATACGACAACCGGGCCGTGGCAGCGGTCCTGGCGGCTCAGTCGCCCTTGTGGGAACCGGGCACCAAGGTCGCTTACCACGCACTGACCTACGGGTACCTGGCGGCCGAGCTATTCTTCCGCGTAACGGGAAAGAGCCCGGGTGAACTGGTTGGGGAATTGCTCGCGGTGCCGCTGGACCTGGACATTCACTTGGGTCTACCCGAATCACTGGACGGGCGACTGGCCACCATTTTCCGGTCGGAGAATTATGCGATCTCCACGTTCCTGCAGGATCCGGAACGGCGGAGGATCGTGGATCGGATGTACGCGGGCTCCCTCACCGGAATCGGCGATCCGTTCAATTCCGTGGAAATGAGGCGAGCGGAGATGGCCTCCGGCGGAGGCATTGGCACCGCCGATGCAATGGCATCCCTCTATTCCCAACTGGCCAGGCCACTTTCACCGCTGTTGTCCGCCGGGGCCCTGGCGTCCTCCACTGCGACCTGGTCCGAAGGCGTAGACGCAGTCAATGACCGGCCACTGCGCTTCGGGCTTGGCTATGAGTTGGCCGATCCCCTGGGAACCTATGGCCCAGTCGCCCCGGCCTTCGGGCATTCCGGTGCCGGTGGCGGATTGCATGGGGCCTGGCCGGGAAAGAACATAGGATTCTCGTTCTTGACCAACGAAATGCTTGCCGAAGACCAGGACCGCCGGGCCAAAGACCTGCTGGGAGCCCTTGCTCGCATTGTCTGACCCCGATCCTTGGATGCCCGAAGGTATCGAGCGGGAGACATCGGGGGCATCCGCAGCCGAACAGGTGGTGAATGGCACCCTCTCTTTTTTGGCTAGCTACGTTGCCCGATCGCGGCAACCGCACCGGCGCGCAGGGCGGCCACCGCCGCGTCGGTCTCTTCCTGGATGAGGTCGGCGTTGACCATGGCGCCCACGCGCAGCCCGTCTGCGGCCGCCATCATCACCTGGGCCATGGGGTCACGGGTGTTCCCCGCCGCCCACAGACCCGGGATTTCCGTCTTGCCCATTTCGTCGGTGGCAACGTACGTGCCGATGCCCGACGGGTGTGCCGTCGCCTCCAGGCCCAGCCCCGACAGGGCCGGGACCCCGGCCGCGAAGTGCGGCATGACGACCAGGGCATCGACCGACTGCTCGACTCCGTCCCGGAAGACCACGTGGGACAGGTGGTTGTCGTTGCCGCGTACTGCGATGATTTCCCGAGGCACGACGCCGATGCCCCGTGCCTCCAGCTTTTCCCGCTCGATCGGATCGAATTCCCGCTCCGGCGCGGTGTACAAGGTGACGCGATCGCTCAACTGCCTGAACATCAGGGCCTGATGGACGGCGAAGGGGCTGTCCAAGACGGCAATGTCCTGGTCCCTGACCTCCCAGCCGTGGCAATAGGGGCAGTGCAACGCGTTCTTCCCCCAGTACGCCTCCAGTCCCTCGACTTCCGGAAGCGTGTCGCTGACCCCGGAGGCGAGGATGATCCTGCGGGCGGCGAGCATAGTCCCGTCGTCCAACTCGATCCCGAACCCGTCGGCGTTCCGCCGGGTCGCCGAAGCGCGGGCGTCGCGGAACCGGACGCCGTAGCCCTCCGCCTCTTTCCGTCCGAGGGCGAGCAGCTCGCGCGGCGGCAGTCCGTCGCGCGTGAGGAAGTTGTGCACGCCCTCGGCCGGGGCGTTGCGAGGTTCCCCGGCATCGATGACGACGACGCTGCGGCGCGAGCGTCCCAGCGCCTGGGCTGCGGCCAGTCCCGCCGCTCCCCCGCCGATGATGGCCACGTCGAATGTATCCGGCGTCGTGTTCATGGTTCATGCTCCCTGGTTCGTGTTTTCACCGGGGAAATCCGGTGCACCACCCAGCATGGACCCATCCCCCAACTTCTGGCAATCATTTTTGCCGTTATGGCAAAATGGGACCATGGAACAAGACATGGACAGCACCCTCGCACAAGTGGGGCCCCGGCTGCGCAGCCTGCGGAACGGCAGCAACCACACCCTGCAGGAGCTCTCGGCGCAGACCGGCATCTCGGTCAGCACCCTCTCCCGGTTGGAATCGGGCCAGCGCCGGCCCACCCTGGAACAGCTCTTGCCGCTGGCGCGCGCCCACGGCGTGCCCCTGGACGACCTCGTGGGAGCTCCGGCCACCGGGGACCCGCGAATCCATATCAAGCCCATTGTCCGCCACGGCATGACCATCCTGCCGTTGAGCCGCGGGTCCGGCGGCGGCCTCCAGGCGTTCAAGCACGTGATCCCGGCCGGCAAAACCGTTGCCGACCCGCCGCTGGCGACCCACGAGGGCTACGAATGGCTCTATGTCCTGAAGGGCAACCTGAGGTTGCGGCTCGGGGACCACGACCTGGTGCTGCCCGCCGGAGAGGCAGCGGAATTCGATACGCACACCCCGCACTGGTTTGGGCTGGCGGACGGGCAGGGCGTGGAGTTCCTCAGCCTCTTTGGCCCGCAGGGCGAACGCATGCATGTTCGGGCCAGGCCAACACGGAAGACCCCTGCGGTTTCCTAGCACGCCCGGCGGGTCGGGCTGTCCTGCCGGCCCACGTCTGCTGAAAGTCAGGCGCACTAATATGGGCTCACTTCGGTGCGGTGCCGGGCGGGCCGCTGAGCACGGTGGGGACGTATTCGAGCAGCTGAAGCCGTCCGTCGAAGGTTCTGCTGTCCACCATTTCGAGTGCCACGTCAGGATACCCGTCGTAGATGCGTTCCCTCCCGGTCCTGCCCGTGATCACGGGAAAAACGACTAACCGGAAGCGGTCCACGAGTCCCGCGGTCAATAGCGACCGGCTCAGGCTGAGGCTACCGAGGGTGCTCATCGGCCCGTTGCCGCTCCGTTTCATCTCGGCCACGGCCTCGACCGCGTCCCCGCCCACCAGCCTCGAATTCGGCCAACTCAGGGGCGCCCGCAGGGACGAGGAGAAGACGACTTTGGGCACGTCGGCAAGGCCCGTCAGACTGGCGGCTTCGGTCTCGGAGAATCCGGAATCCGCGGCCGCCGCCTCCTCTGACATGGCGGACATCAACCGGTAGGTGTTCGCGCCGAGGAGGTAGGTGTACTGCTTCTGCCCTTCCCGCTCGAGCCAGGCGAGGTATTCCGGTGCCTCCAGGCCCCACCAGCCGGGCCATCCCTCGGCCGATGCGTATCCGTCCAGGGAAATGATCAGGTCCACCATCAGCTCCGCCGACGACGCCTCGGCCGTAGTCTCGCCCATGACGTTCTCCCCCGATCCAATCGACGTAGCCCTTTGCCGGTCCCCTCTTCCGAGGACGGCCATTTCGTTTTCGGGCCTCACCGGCACCGCGACAATCGGGTGCTCTGTCGGTGCCCGTGCCAGCAATGCTAGGCCCGGTCCCATCTGAGTTCAAGGGGTCGGCGAGACTCATCAAAAGTGCTCGCGAAATAGGGTCAGTGCCTCATTTAGCAAGTGCTCGCGAAATAGAGGGAACCCCGAATTGACTCATGGAGAAGATTTCACTTCCGCGGCTCCCCCGGGCGCAGGGTCGAGCCCCGAAAGCACGCAACAGGCAGCGAAGAGCCCGCTGTGTGCGGCCATGGCATTGAGAAATCAGCTCCGCCAACCAACCCGGCGACCAGCGACACTGTGAATGCTGCATCCACATCATCCACGGGTCAAGTCCTAGCGCGTACGCAACGTTTCCGTGCGCTCGAAGCGCCCCCGGGCCAGGAAGGCCAACTGCGCTTCCTTCTCCGCCAGCTGGATCTTGGGCCCGAGCTCGAAGCACGTGGCCTCCAGCCGACGCACTGCCTTGTCATTCCGGGCATCGGGTTCCACCACGATCCGGTCGATGGCGGGGTCGGCGAACATGAAGTTGATCAACGAGGTGACCAGCCGAGGCGTGAAATTCGGGACGGGCCGGGTGGCCGGTGCCAGCAGCAGGTGCATCCCGATGTCCTCGACCCGGGCAGGGTAGGCCTCGCCCACGGGATCATGCAGTGGCTCGTAGGTCTGGAAGAGGGCCACCGGTTCGCCATCGAGCAGCACCAGGAACGCGTGGTGCGTCTCAAGCGACTCGAGGAACTGGTAGACCTCCAGGACGTCGCTGCGGGAGTACTGGGTCATGCCCCAGAACCGGGCACGGTCCTGCGTAACCCAACCGTGGATGAGGTCGAGGTCTCCCTCCGGGGACAGCGGCACGATCCGTACCGTCCCCCAGGATTCGAGGTCCTCGGTGTAGAGGGCGGTGCGAAGGCCGAGATCCCGGGCCGTTGTGGGGGTGGTTTTCATGGGGTCCTTCCGGATGGGGGTTCCGTGGCAAGAGAGGGGTCTTTGACCAGCAGGTTCCAGTCCGTGATGACCGGAACGAGGCCTCCGGCCGCCCAGAGCGGCAGTTGGTCGGAAAAATGGGGGCTTTCAGGGTTGCCGTCCGCGCCAAACGGGACGACCCAGCGGGAATTGGCGCGGTCCGCGAGGTCCCAGACGTAGCGGGCCACCGGGCCGCGGAAGCTGCGGTCCTCGACACCGGGCAGGGACTCGGTGGAGAGCACGCAGCCGGTGTCCCCGGAAAGGGCCGCGGTCGGGACTCGGGACGCGAGCCTGTCGGGGAGCTCGTGCACGGCAAGGAGCGTGTGTCGCTCGCCCCACTTTTGCTCCGATCCGGCGGAGGCCTCGGCCAGGGCCGCGGCGGCCTCCACCGCAGGGTCGATCCCCAGCTCCGTGCCGCGAAGCAACAGGGTCTCAACGGCGAAGCCCACCCGGGACGCCACGGAAAGCCACGGCCCGAACAGCGGCGCATACCCGTGTGCTCCGGCCAACGGCTCCAGGGCAGGATGCCGGGCAATCCCGTGGACCAAGGCCGAGCGCCACGCGGCGAACGCCCCTGCGTCGGGACTGTCCGAGGACATGTGGCCGTCCCATTCGAGGATGCGGGAGCGGAGCCGGGCGGCGGCGGGCGGCAACACACCGGCATCGAGCGATTTCAGCAGGGCACGAAAGGCGGGCAGCGAGCCGAGCAGGGTGTCCGAATGGATGGCCTGCATGGCGTCCACGGTGAGGGGTGCGGCCTCCGGGGCTTCCAGGAGTTCGCGGATCCGCCGGGCGCGGTGGGCGGGGGCGAATTCCATCCCGACGGCGTCCCCGCCGCCTGCTTCGCGGTCGTTGGCGCTCACCTCAAAACGGTCCACCCCGGTCCTCGGCAGCCGAACATAGCTGCCGTCCCAGGCATGCTCGGGCGAGGCCGCCGGCACCGGCACGCGCCGGTTCTCGTGGTTCCGCTCCGGCACCAACCCGGCGAGGAAGTGCCGGACAGTTCCTTCGGTGTCCGCGGCGAGAACGCTGTTCACCGGCTCCACCCACCGTTGCAGCGCCGTCTCCACCTCGTCGACGCGGCGGCTGCGCAGCAGCGGCAGGAGTGCATCGAAACCCAGCCGCCGCTCGACCCGGGCCGGCATCCGCAGGCTCAACGCGCCACCATTTAGCCCCCCGGCGATGACCGGACCGCGGGTAGTCT
Organism: Paeniglutamicibacter sp. ORCA_105; assembly: GCF_045798545.1. NCBI lineage: Bacteria > Bacillati > Actinomycetota > Actinomycetes > Micrococcales > Micrococcaceae > Paeniglutamicibacter > Paeniglutamicibacter sp. ORCA_105. Next base: position 123,909 of record NZ_JBIXLM010000003.1, read on the forward strand.
CGATAACCTCCACGTCCTCGGACTCGCCGCCTCGGACCAAGATCATCTCGACGCCCGCGACCGCGGATTCCCAGCCCAGGGGGCCGCGGGCCTGGATGCCGTCTTCGCTCCGGCGCAGCTCTTCTTCGAAGAGGTCCTGGTAATCGGCCATGGCGTTGGTGATGGCCCAGGCGGTGTGGCCGGTGTGGCCGAAGTGCGGAAGACCCGGAACACCGGGGAAGGCGAAGCCGACTGCGTCGAATTCCGGACAGGAAAGGTGAACCTGCTGGTAGACGCCGGGCAGCTCCAGCAGGCGGTGCGGATCGCCGGCGATCAGCGGGGATCCGCCCGCGGTTGCCGACCCATGGGCGGCCCAGGCATTGCTGCCGGAGAACACCGGGGCCTCGATGCTGAACAGGTCAACGGCGTCTGGTCCGAGGGTCCGGGCGACATGGGCGCGGAAGAGCTTGTTCGGGAACGTGGAGAAGAGGATGTGCTGGACGAGAAACACCCCCAGGGGGGTCCACGGGTTCCACCGTGCCGGAGCGGTGCCGGACTCCTCGAATTCCGGTCCTCCGCGCACCCCGGCCTCGAGCGCCTGGTTGATGCCGGCCACGAAGCTGGTGCACCAGCGCTGTGTGTCGGCGTCGAGGGCCGCGAAGCAGCGACGCGCAGTGTCGTCGAGCCTGCACTGCCGGGAGAAACGGTCCCATGGCAGGCCGTCGGCGCCCAGCATTTCAGCGGTGCGTCCCTCGGAGCGCCAGCGTTCCAGTTCGATCTGCCATGAACGGTCCGTGGCGGCGTTCACGCCCTGCAGGCGCGCCAGCTGGTCCGCGGAATCGGCACGCAGATGCGGGATCCCCCAGGCATCGCGGTAAGTGCCTGCGCCCGGGGCATTGCCGGAGGTGTGGTTGCCGGGGACGGCGGGGTCAGGCGTCTTTGTCACAGGGGCACTCTCGAAGTTAGGTTAGGCTTACTTTAGTCAAAGATAGATGACTGGGGCGCCTACTCAAAACCGGGGCGTTGCGTGAAGGAGTGTTGTATGAAGCGCAGCTGGCATGCCCCAAGGGCCTGGGTCCCAGAATTTCACCTCGGCGCTGCCGCGTCCTGGTGGACCCCGATCCCGCGGACGGAACTTTCATCCTGACTTTCAGACGGCTCGACGCCGTGCAGGACCCCCGTCTCGGCATTGCGGGAATACCGGCACGACGCACTTCACAGGCGAATCGTTAACCACGAAACCGCTGGCGACCGGATAGGAACGCCAGCGGTTTTCGCCACCTAACTTGAAAATCACCGAGGGCGCCGACTTCACCGTTGCGGTGAAGCCGGCGCCCTCGGGCCGATGTGGTTGGGGTGGGACCTAGAAGTCCCAGTCCTCGTCTTCGGTGTTGACGGCCTTGCCGATCACGTACGAGGAACCCGAGCCGGAGAAGAAGTCGTGGTTCTCGTCGGCGTTCGGGCTCAGTGCCGAAAGGATCGCCGGGTTAACATCGGTGACCGATGCCGGGAACATGGCTTCGTAGCCCAGGTTCATCAGCGCCTTGTTGGCGTTGTAGTGCAGGAACTTCTTGACGTCCTCGGCCAGGCCGACACCGTCGTAGAGGTCGTGGGTGTACTGGACCTCGTTCTCGTACAGCTCGAACATGAGCTCGAAGGTGTAGTCCTTCAGCTCCTGCTTGCGCTCCTCCGAAAGTCCCTCCAGGCCCTTCTGGAACTTGTAGCCGATGTAGTAGCCGTGCACGGCCTCGTCGCGGATGATCAGCCGGATCAGGTCTGCGGTGTTTGTCAGCTTGGCGCGGGAAGACCAGTACATCGGCAGGTAGAAGCCGGAGTAGAACAGGAACGACTCGAGCAGGGTCGAGGCGATCTTGCGCTTCAGCGCGTCTTCACCGTAGTAGTAGCTCTCGATGATCTGCGCCTTCTTCTGCAGATTCTCGTTCTCGGTGGACCAGCGAAATGCGTCGTCGATTTCCTTGGTCGAGCATAGGGTCGAGAAGATCGACGAGTAGCTCTTGGCGTGCACGGACTCCATGAACGCGATGTTCGTGTAAACGGCTTCCTCGTGCGGGGTGAGCGCATCGGGGATCAGCGAGACGGCGCCGACGGTTCCCTGCAGGGTGTCCAGCAGGGTCAGGCCGGTGAAGACGCGCATGGTCAGCAGCTTCTCGGGCTCGGTGAGCGTGTTCCACGACTGGACGTCGTTGGACAGCGGGATCTTCTCCGGCAGCCAGAAGTTGTTGACCAGTCGGTTCCACACCTCGACGTCCTTGTCGTCCTGGATGCGGTTCCAGTTGATGGCTTCGACGTGGCTGGCCAGCTTCAGCTTCTCAGTCATTTCCGTCCCTCTTCTTGCTAAGTTTTTGGTTGTAACGGGTGCGCGTACGACGGCGGGTTGGAACCCGCCGCCGTACGCATTCGGTTGTTAGGTTATCGCGACCTGGCAACCGGGGGTGAAACGGCTGCGACTAGAGCATGCAGCTGACGCAACCATCGACTTCGGTTCCCTCGAGTGCCAGCTGGCGCAGGCGGATGTAGTAGAGCGTCTTGATGCCCTTCTTCCATGCGTAGATCTGCGCCTTGTTGATGTCGCGCGTGGTGGCCGTGTCCTTGAAGAACAAGGTCAGGGACAGGCCCTGGTCCACGTGCTGGGTGGCAACCGCGTAGGTGTCGATGATCTTCTCGTAGCCGATTTCATAGGCATCCTGGTAGTACTCCAGGTTGTCGTTGTCCAGGTACGGGGCCGGGTAGTAGACGCGGCCGATCTTGCCTTCCTTGCGGATCTCGATCTTCGCCGCCACCGGGTGGATGGAGGAGGTCGAGTTGTTGATGTAGGAGATCGAACCGGTCGGCGGGACGGCCTGCAGGTTCTGGTTGTAGATGCCGTGCTCCATAATGGAGGCCTTCAGCGCACGCCAGTCGTCCTGCGTCGGGATGTCGATGCCGGCAAAGAGCTCGCGCACTCGCTCGGTGGCCGGGACCCATTCCTGGTCGGTGTACTTGTCGAAGAACTCGCCCGAGGCGTACTTCGAATCCGCGAAGCCGTCGAAGGCCTCCCCGGTTTCGATCGCGAGCTTGTTCGAGGCACGCAGCGCGTGGAACACCACGGTGTAGAAGTAGATGTTGGTGAAGTCCAACCCCTCTTCGGAGCCGTAGTGGACGCGTTCGCGGGCCAGGTAGCCGTGCAGGTTCATCTGTCCCAGGCCGATGGCGTGGGTCTTGGCGTTACCTTGGGCGATCGAGGGAACCGAGTTGATGTAGGACATGTCCGAGACTGCGGACAGAGCGCGGATAGCGGTCTCGATCGAGGCCCCGAGGTCCTTGCCGTCCATCGCCTTGGCGATGTTCATCGAGCCGAGGTTGCAGGAGATGTCCTTGCCCACGGTCTTGTAGCCCAGGTCCTCGTTGTACTCCGAGGGAGTCGAGACCTGCAGGATCTCCGAGCACAGGTTGCTCATCGAGATCTTGCCCTTGATCGGGTTGGCGCGGTTTACGGTGTCCTCGAACATGATGTACGGGTAGCCGGACTCGAACTGGATCTCCGCCAGGGTCTGGAAGAACTCGCGGGCGTTGATCTTGGTCTTCTTGATGCGCGCGTCATCGACCATCTCGTAGTACTTCTCGGTGACGAAGATGTCGCTGAACGGAACGCCGTAGACGCGCTCGACGTCATACGGCGAGAAGAGGTACATGTCCTCGTTCTTGCGGGCCAAATCGAAGGTGATGTCCGGAACCACGACACCCAGGGACAGGGTCTTGATGCGGATCTTCTCATCCGCGTTCTCGCGCTTGGTGTCCAGGAAGCGCAGGATGTCCGGGTGGTGCGCGTTGAGGTACACGGCACCTGCACCCTGGCGTGCGCCCAGCTGGTTGGCGTAGGAGAAGCTGTCTTCGAGGAGCTTCATCACGGGGATGACACCGGAGGACTGGTTCTCGATCTGCTTGATCGGGGCGCCGTGCTCGCGGACGTTGGTCAGCGAGAGGGCAACGCCGCCGCCGCGCTTGGACAGCTGCAGCGAGGAGTTGATGCCGCGGGAGATCGACTCCATGTTGTCTTCGATGCGCAGCAGGAAGCAGGAGACGAGTTCACCGCGCTGGGCCTTGCCGGCGTTCAGGAACGTCGGGGTGGCGGGCTGGAATCGTCCCTCGATGATCTCGTTGACCAGGGCGACTGCCATTTCCTCGTTGCCGCGGGCCAGGTGCAGTGCAACCATGCAGACGCGGTCTTCGTAGCGCTCAAGGTAACGCTTGCCGTCAAAGGTCTTCAGCGTGTACGAGGTGTAGAACTTGAAGGCACCCAGGAAGGTCTCAAAGCGGAACTTCTTGGCGTAGGCACCGCGGTAGAGGTCGCGGATGAAGTTCATCGTGTACTGATCGAGCGTCTCGCGCTCGTAGTACTCGTGCTTGACCAGGTATTCGAGTTTCTCATCCAGGTCGTGGAAGAACACGGTGTTGTTGTTCACGTGCTCCAGGAAGTACTGGCGTGCCGCGGCACGATCGGCCTCGAACTGGATCCGCCCATCTGCCCCGTAAAGGTTCAGCATGGCGTTCAGCTCGTGATAACCCAGGCCCTGAAAAGCGGCCGGCAATTCCTTAGAATCCTGCTTCATTTCAGGTACTGCGACTTTCGTGTCCAAAAGACTTCCAATCCTTCGCGAACCCGGGTCACATCTTCTGGAGTGCCCATGAGCTCAAATTTATATAGAAGCGGAACGCTGCATTTGGCTGCGATCTTGATTGCGGCCAAGCAATATGTGGTTCCAAAGTTTGTGTTTCCGGCCCCAATTACGCCTCGTAATAGGTTTCGGTTGCGCGCATCGTTGAGGAACTTGACGACTTGCGGTGGTATTGATCTTTCGCCCTTTTCACCGCCATAGGTGGGAAGCAGTAGCACATACGGCTCAGCCGCCACCAAGTGCGGTTCGTGGTTCAGCAACGGAATGCGAGCGCATTCCAGACCCAGTTTCCCCACGAATCGGTGGGTATAGCCCGAAGCGGAGGAGAAATAGATCAATTTGCTGGTGGTAAGTACCTCTGCCGGAAAGGCGTGATCATGCATTGGCGGTGTTGCCAACGATGAAGCAGGCATCTTGATCGCCTCGAAATCACTGGAATCGGTAACGCTGGAGGTGGCTGGTTAGGCCACGGAGGAGCTCAAATCCTGGGCCAGCTCATCAATTTTGTCCGGTCGGAAGCCCGACCAGTGGTCGGCATCGGTGATGACGACAGGTGCCTGCATGTAGCCCAGGGCGCGTACGCGCTCCAGAGCAGCGGGATCCTGCGAAATGTCAACGCTCTGGTAGACGATGCCCTTCTTATCAAGAGCTCGGTAGGTTGCGTTGCACTGTACGCATGCTGGCTTCGTGTAAACCGTGACGGTCATATCCGTAAATCCCCTCGTGCAAAATCTGTGTATGTGAAGTGGCTGGGTCCCTATGCGCATTCCCCGCGGGAAGAGACATACGAACGTTTTGCTCCGACGGCGGTTGAGCCCTCAAGAGGCGGGGATTCGTACATTTCTCCGTATTCCGGCGGTTCGCGCACTAGGCCTCGCCAGCTAATTCAATACTACATCTAGTGGGGCTCGGGGCGTTAGACCCCAACATGATGTATTACACCCCTGTCATTCGACCCCACGCCTGTCCACAAGCCTTGTGGATAAAGAGCAGCCTTTAAACCGCATGAATCCAGCGAACTAGAAAATCTATCCACACCCTGTGGAACAATCGACCACAGATTAAAGAACTGGCGTGTCGTTCAGCACGGCGTGTCGAGCACATGGCGCCAAATCACTAGATATGGTCCGACAGCACGAACGCTACCACTACTGGTGGTAGCCAGGGCCGCCAAACGCCGCACTTTCCCCCACAAAAATTGCATCTTGTCGAGGGCCGCACTCTTGAAAAAGATTTGCCCCTGAGGCGGCTGGAAATTGGATGAACGACCGACGCACGATCCCTTCGCGCACCAGCACGAAGGCGAGGGAATTGAAGCGGATAAAAGGCAAGCTTGTCCAGTTTCCAACGTAGGTCGGTGCATGACTGGAGACTTGGTTCCGAGTGTCGGCAAAAGATGAATAGCCCGCCGCAGTCGCGGTCCCAACGAACCGGGAATCCGCCACCACCAACCCCGTTTAGGTCAAGAATCCCGAGTGTTGCCGCGGCGGTCGGAGCATTTGCGGCGAATTGCTCCCGATTGCGGCGAAACCCGAGGGGTTCGGACTGCTCCGTGCAGGCTAGCCGGCGACAGGCAGCGCCCGAGCGCCGAAGATTCCCTGTCCCACACGCACCACTGTCGCACCCTCTGCAATGGCCAGCTCAAAGTCGCCACTCATGCCCATGGACAGTTCCTCGATGGACATTTCGGCGGGCACGCTCTCGCGCAGTGAGTCCCGGAGTTCCCGCAGTCGCACGAAACATGCGCGAACCGCTTCGCTGTCGTCACTGAACAATGCGAGCGTCATCAGGCCCTTGACGTGGAGCCGGTCAAACTGGGGCAGCTGATTCACGAATTCCCGAACGTCGTCCGGCGCAAGGCCGGACTTGCTTTCCTCGTCGGACGTATTGACTTGGACAAAGACATCGAGTTGGCGGTCCTCGACTTCGAGCCGGCGTTGCAGGGCTTCCGCCTGGCGAAGGTTGTCAAGCGCCTGGAATTCGTCTGCATACTTCGCCACGAATTTTGCCTTGTTGGTTTGCAGGCTTCCAATGACGGAGAACTTCAGTCCCGGTATGTCGGCCAGGAGTTCCGCCTTTCGAGCCACCTCCTGGACCTTGTTTTCCCCCAGGAAGTCCATGCCCGCCGCGATAGCCAGGCGAAGGCGGTCCTCCGGCACGGTCTTGCTAACCGGCAACAACCGGATCGAGGCGGGGTCCCGCCCGGCCTTCCGCGCCGCGGCATCGATCCGGGACCTGACAGAGGCGAGATTTTGCTTGAAATCGTCGATTGAGTTGGCCTGGGCGGCGGCAGGGTTGGAGGAGTTCAGCGACTGTGTCATGGAGGGGAAAGTCTTTCACGATGAGGAGCTTCGAAGGCATGGCGCATCGTTTAGGATGGCCAGTGCACCAACGCCAACATAGCATGTCCCGCCCGGGCCTTGGCTTACCCGCTCGCTGTCCCTCCCCCATCTGGCGCGCTCCCCATTTTGGCCACCACCGCGGGGCCGGGATCCAACTGGCGCGCAAGGTGGCGCGCGTCGCGACCGGCCCCACCCATGATGCCGGAAGTAAGTCCGTATCGGAACGGAATGCCGAGAAACCCAGTCCGGAAATCCCGGTACTGACGCCCTTGCGGTGGAATGGATAGCCGTTCTCATCTGCCCCAAGCCCCTCGATTCATGAATAATCCTGGCGGTATCCCATGGCCCAGATGATCGTGGACGCCCCCTGGAATGCCTTACGGCGGCGCTCGGTACATCCAAGACGCCTCGGGGCATTGCCGTCGTGCTCTCCAGCTGGCCTAGCGATGGCAACGCGCGTATGGCATCCAGGCGCAGGGGCCTGGCCGACGCCACCGCCAACGTGGGTCACCGACAGGAGCCGGACTCATGACTGGTCGACTGGTTCAGTTGCAGTCCAAAGGAAAGCGCCACCCCTCCATCGTTGGAGAGGTGGCGCTTGGCAAATGGTTGAATGCGGCGTATTAGATTTTTTTTACGACGGAAGACTTGAGCTGCATGGGCCCGAACCCATCGACCTTGCAGTCGATGTCGTGGCCGTCGACGCCGTTGACCAGACGGATGTTGCGCACCTTGGTGCCGACCTTGATGGACTGGGCCTGCCCCTTGACCTTCAGGTCCTTGACGATGGTGACGGTATCGCCGTCGGAAAGCACCTTGCCGACGGAATCCTTGATAACAGCTTCCTTCGGCTCATCCACTGCGTCAGCTTCGGCCGACCATTCGTGGGCGCACTCGGGGCAAACCAGCAGCGCGCCCATTTCGTATGTATAGGGGCTTGAACACTGCGGGCACGATGGCAATACGTCAGTCATGCCCATCATTCTAGTACGACCCCGGAACTCGTCGGTCTGGCCGCAAACCCCACGCGGAAGTACGTCCCGGCCTATAGACCGATGAGCCGCCCCACACCAACTGCTGCGCATGCCCACAGAACGCTGACGAAGGTTCCCAGAATGAACTGCTCCGCGGCCGCGTGTTGCTTAAGCTCGGAAAACCGTCCCAGTCCCTTCACTGCCAGAACCACCGCCAGGCCCTCGGGCCAGGAGGCCCACAGAGTCGAGGCTATTGCCGCGCGTTCCAGCAACCCGATCCACATGCCTCCGCGCAGCGGACTCGGCTCCACCTCATCGTAAGCGTCGTCCCCGGCGGCCCTTTTAAAAGCCGCAAGCCGGAAGACCGTTTCGGTGACCGGCCCTCCGCCCAGGGTTGCAGCCGCAACACTGGCCACGACCACAAGTTCATGGGGAATGGAGGATGCCACGGGAAGGTGGCCGCCGATCGCAGCGGCAAGACCTGCCAGACCAAGCACGGCCACGAGCAGGTAGCTGGTGGCCGACTGCTGCAGCGGCCAGCGAAAGCCGGAATCCGCAAAGTATCTAGGGGTGCCCAACGGAACAACAACGACCAGGAATGCCAAGGCAATCCAGCTCATGAACCCTGCCCGCCTTCCATCGTCATCGAATAGTCTGTCAGCGCCCGACCCGCCAAGTTGGTGAGCCTGGCGGTCTCATACCAGAGCCCCGAAGCCAGACGGGCCGAAACGGCCTGCTGCGAGATTTCTAGGCGCGCAGCGACCTGCTGCTGGGTCAGGCCCTGTGACACCAGTGTGCCGGCCTCTGCCGACGTTTTGGTTCGTCGCGCGTTGACCAGAGTGAGGAGCTGCAGTTCGGCTTCGATCCGCTCCGCTTCCGGCCCTGGGCCGGACAGCGCCAGGGCGCCACTTGAATTCTTTGCCCGCTCAACCGCATCCCGCGCATATTCAAAGGCCGGGCCCCGCCCCGCCCGGGTTTCCCGGGGCATCGGGGTCTGCACCGACCCCACACCGATTCCCACGCTCCACTCCCCCGTGTGTGCAACGTCCAAGGCCAAGGCAACGGCCATGACACCGTCGTCGAGCACTCCTTGCAGCTCATCGCCCGCGGTTCTCTCGAATCCCCGCACCGCGTTGTACTCACCGTCCAGTCGGCGCAGCAGGGATTCGACCTTGTCCGGCCCCGAGCGGGACCTACGCTGGTCTATGGTGATGACAATCATGACACAAACTTACAGGCTTGTAGCATCATTCACAATGCCTAAGGCTTGTTGATCGTTTCACAAAGGTCGGCCCATGCCAGTGCCCCGGCACCATCTGGCAGGAAACGAAGGGCTTCTCCGAACATGCCCGGCCACGAGCGGAGCACCGTCGCGCTTCCGTGGCCCGAACCGGGGCACGACTGGGCCCCGGGGAAGCGAAAAGGCCCCCGCCGAAGCCGGAGACCTTTTCATTCATACATTTTGGTGGAGGTAAGGGGATTCGAACCCCTGACCTTCTGCATGCCATGCAGACGCGCTACCAACTGCGCCATACCCCCAAATGAGAGCCGCCCTTGCGGGCAACTCAACCATCATAGGCCACACAAAACGTGTGGCGCAAATCGAGGGGCCTAGAGCGAATCCGGGAGCGTTTCGATGTGCGACATGTCGGTGGCCGGCTCGCCCGTGGTCGGCAGTTCGATAACCGGGCAGTCGCCCCAGAGGCGCTCCAAGGCGTAGAAAACGCGGTCTTCGTTGTGCTGGACGTGGATGACGACATCCGAGTAGTCCAGCAGGACCCAGCGGCCCTGGCCGCGGCCCTCGCGGCGAACCGGACGGATCTCGAACTTCTCGGCGAGCTTGTCTTCGATCTCGTCGACGATCGAATTGACCTGGCGCTCGGAGGCAGCCGAGGCAATCAGGAATGCATCGGTGACGCCGAGGCGTTCGGAAACGTCCAATGCGACGAGGTTTTCAGCCTGCTTCTCGGCTGCGGCAAGGGCAGCTGTCTGCACCAGGTCGATGGAATGTTCGTGGGCGCTCATGGGGGTTCTCCTTGAGAATTGGGTGCGACGCGGTGGGCGCTAGTTTGAGTTCAGGAACATGATGAGACCGGCAACGAGTGCCGCGCCTCCAACGGACAAAGCCGCGATGACCATCAAGTACATGTTGTTGGCACGGCGCATTCCGGCGGTCTGCACATCCAGTGGCTCAAGCCCCTGCGCGCGCACGGCACGCACGGGTGGGCGAGCCAGAGAAGGCCCAACATTTTCGGCGGGGGCATCCTTGGTATCGGGTGCTTCCACTGCCTTGCCGACGCCCGGGGCCACGGAAGGCCTGGGGCCGGCGGGTGCGGCGGCCGCGGCTTTCGCCGCCGCCGTCCGTGCCGGTGCTGCTGCGGCAGCTTGTGAAGCGGCGGGCGACGTGGAGTCGCGAGCCGGTGCCTGGGCCGGAGTAGCAGCCTTTGGCTTGTGCGCAGGTGTGACCGCCGGGGCTTTCGCTGCCGGGGTCGTCGGCTTCTGCGCGTGGGGCGCTGAAGCCGGAGTCTTTGTGGCCGGGGCCGCGGGGGCCTGGCGGCCCTCGACGATGGTGCCCTGGTCGGTCATGGCAATGTTGTAGCCGCGCGTCAGCGGACCCGAGACGCCGGTGTTGACCAGCTTCTTTTCGATGTCCTCTTCGCGGAGGTGGTTCATCGCCCCGGTGAAGGGGTCCGAGCGGCGGGCGCCGGCACGCTGGGTGTTTTCTTCCTGCATGCGCTGGCGTTCGGCTGCGCGGCGGGAAATGATGGCGGCGCGGGCGGCGAGTTCGCGCTGCTGTGCCAGGACCTCCAGGTCCACTTCGCCCAGGTCCTCTTCGGGCTGGATCAGCAACGGCTCGCTTGGGGCCGCCCCACCGGAGCGCCGACGAAGCGCAAGCGCGTCCTCCACGCTCATCTGCGGCGCCGTTCCGGGAGAAGGAACCGGGGGGCCAACGGGTGGTTTTGCAGCGGCGGGCTTCGCGGGTGTCTTGACTGGAGGCTTCGTGGCGGCTGCAGGTTTGGCGGCTGCAGGCCCGGACGCCGCGGGCTTGGCGGGCGTTTGCTTGCCATCCGCTGGCTTGGCGTCCGCGGGCTTGGACGCAGCATCGGCCTGCGGCCCTGCTTCAGGAGCCTGGGTCGCCGTGCCCGGTTTGGCGACGGAACCCGCTTCCTTGGCGGTGCCGAGCGCCTGGAGGCGCATCTGCTTGCGGGTCAACGGCGCGGGATCGTCGCCCGGCGACGGATCCTTGGGGGAAAGCTCGGAGACTTCCTGCTCCAGCCGGCGGCGGGTGCGCAGGGCTTCGCGGTCGCGGGCGCGCTGCAGGGATGTTCGTTCGGTGCGCTGCGAAACGGCATCGACTTCCCCGGCGGCGGCGCGGCGGCTGCGAACGGGTTCTTCGGGCTCCGGCACCGGCTTAGGTGCGGCGGCGGCCGGTGTCGTACTTAACGGTTTCGCCGCGGACTTGGCGGCCGGTGCAGGGCTCTTCGCGGCCGGTGCAGGAGCCTTGGGTGCAGGCGTCTTCGCTGCAGGTGCCGGGGTCTTGGCCGCCGGGGCGGGAGCCTTGGCCGACGGCGCAGGGGATTTCGGCGCAGGCGCAGGAGTCGCCGCCGCCGGGGAGGCGGGAGCGGAAGGCTGGGCGGCCGCCGTCTTGCCGGCAGGGCTCGCGGGCGGCTGGCCCGACGCCTGCTCTTGGGCAAGCTTCGCTTCGGCCTCGGCACGTCGCTGCTCCCGCAGGGCTCGCCTGCTGAGCGCGGGCCCGGTCTCGTCGCTCATCTTGTCCATTCCCGGCCGTCTCTAGTCCTGGCCGTTGCTTACTGCGTTGTTCTTGTCGTTGTACAACTTGTACTTGGCGATGTACTGCACCACGCCATCGGGCACCAGGTACCACACCGGATGTCCGGTCCGCACCCGTTCCCGGCAATCCGTCGAGGAAATCGCCATGGCCGGCACTTCCATCAACGAGACGTCGTTGCGGTCCAGCACCGGCAATTCGTGGCCCGGCCTGGTGACCCCCACGAAATGGGCCAGCTGCCAGAGCTCCTCGGCGTCCTTCCAGCCCAGGATCTGGGCCATGGCGTCCGCGCCGGTGATGAAGAACAACTCCGCGTCGGGACGCTGTGCGCGCAGGTCCCGCAACGTGTCGATCGTGTATGTGGGGCCGGGACGGTCGATGTCCACCCGGCTCACCGTGAAGCGGGGGTTCGCCGCAGTGGCGATCACCGTCATCAGGTAGCGATGTTCGGCCGGAGCCACGTCGCGGTCAAGTTTCTGCCAGGGCTCCCCGGTGGGAACGAATACGACCTCGTCGAGGTCGAAGACGGCTGCGACTTCACTGGCGGCCACGAGGTGGCCGTGGTGGATCGGATCGAACGTGCCGCCCATGACGCCCAGGCGAAATGGGCGGTCCGTTCGTTCGGCCTCGAGACGGCTAGTGATGGCCGTGCTTGTTTGCGTGCGTGCGGTGCGTGTCCTCGGGCTCGGCCTTGACGTCGTGGCGGTTTGCGACGTTGGAGTACGACATGGCGATCAACAGCAGCAGCATGAAGACCACGAAGATGCCGCCTCCGACAATCAGGGCCTGCGTTTCGGTGGACATGCCGCCACCGGTGCTTTCGGCAGCGGCAATGGCCACATTCAGGGACTGGGTAAACATGTTTCTCCAGGTTGTTGCGTGCCGGACGCGCACATGCGTGCACGGCACTGTCTTGTAACTTTTATGACTCGTTAGCCTCTATCGTACCCACCTTGGCACGCGGCTACGAACGAACATGCCCATCGCCTTGCACAATCCACTTGGTGGTGGTGAGCTCGCGCAGTCCCATGGGGCCGCGCGCATGCATCTTCTGCGTGGAAATGCCGACCTCGGCGCCCAGGCCCAGCTGACCGCCGTCGGTGAAGCGGGTGGAGGCGTTGACGATCACCGCGGCCGAATCAACCTCGGCAATGAAGCGCTCGGCGTGGGAAAGATCGTTGGTCAGGATCGCCTCGGTGTGCCCGGTGCTGTGCCTGCGGATGTGCTTGATGGCACCACCCAGGTCATCGACCACGGCAACGGCGAGGTCCAGGTCCATGTACTCGGTGTCCCAGTCGGACTCCTGCGCATCGATCGTGGGGGTCGAACCGGCAAGCGCCTTGGCGCGTGCATCGACGTGCAGGCGCACCCCGGCCTTGTGCAGGGCGGCGAGGACCTCGCCGGAGGCCTTGGCATTGGCATTGAGCAGCAGTGTCTCGACGGTGTTGCACACCGAGGGGCGCTGGGTCTTGGCGTTGAGCAGGATCGGCACGGCCATGGAGGCATCGGCCGATTCGTCGAGGTAGATGTGCACGTTGCCCTCGCCGGTCTCGATGACCGGGACGCTGGCGGTGGTGACCACGCGCTGGATCAGCTCGCGGCCGCCGCGCGGGATCAACACGTCGATCTGGCCGCGGGCACCCATCATGGCGTCGGCGCCGTCGCGGCCCCAGGCATCCACCGAGGCCACGGCGTCGGCGGGCAGCCCGACCGATTCCAGGGCGTCGCGGATCAAGGCCAGCAGCGCCACGTTGGAGTGCGCCGCGGCGCTGCCACCGCGCAGCAGCACTGCGTTTCCGCTCTTCAGGGCGAGCCCTGCAATGTCGACGGTGACGTTGGGGCGCGCCTCGTAGATCGCGCCGATTACGCCCATCGGGACGTGGACCTGGCGCAGCCGCAGCCCGTTGGGCAGGGTCTGGCCGCGCAGCACGGTGCCCACGGGATCCGGCAGCCCGGCCAGTTCCTCGAGCGCGGCGATCAGTGCGTCCACGCGCTTGTCGTTGAGCTTGAGCCGGTCCAGCAGCGCGTCGGAGGTCCCGTTGGCCTTTCCCGCGGCGATGTCCTTGGCGTTGGCCTTGATCACGGATGCGCGGTGGGTATCCAGCGATGCGGCAATGGCCAGCAGCGCGCGGTCCTTCCAATTGCGGTCGGCGCGGGCCAGCACGCGCGATGCGGAACGGGCCCGGTCGGCCAGCTTGCCCACGGCAACCCGGGCATCCTGGATGCCGGCGGCGGTCCCGTCCACGGAGGAAAGATTCTGCGATGCGTCGATGTTCTGGCTCATGATCACCTATTCTACGGTGGATGCGACGAAGCCCGCCCCCATGTTAAGCATGGTGGCGGGCAGAGGCGTCGCGCCGTTCGCGGGCGGCGGCTTTCGCGAACGGATCGGCTAGACAACGACGAGGTCGTCGACGTGCACCACCGCACGTTCGAATTGGCTGCCCAGGTCCTCGCCGAGCTCCCGGGTGGAGCGGCCGAGCATCTGCGGCAATTCGGCCGAGGAGAAGTTCACCAGTCCGCGGGCAATGACCAGTCCGGCGGCGTCGGTGATTTCCACCGCGTCCCCGGCCTCGAAGGAGCCATTGATCCCGGTGATCCCTGCAGGCAGCAGCGAGGCGACGCCAGAGGCGACGGCACGCACGGCACCGGCATCCAACAGCAGTCGTCCCTGGGTGGTGGCCAGGTGCGCGAGCCACAGCATCCGGGTGGAGCGCCGACCGCCGCGGGCGGAGAACCAGGTTCCCACGTCCGCCCCGGCCAGTGCAGCCGCCGCGTTCGCGGTGGAGGTCACCAGGGCGGGGATGCCCGATTCGGCGCTCATGGTGGCGGCCTCGACCTTGGTGGCCATGCCCCCGGTGCCCAGCCCGGCTCCCCCGGTGGACCCGATGCGCAAGCTCGCCAGGTCCTCGGCGCGATCGACCCGGGACACGCGCACTCCCCCGGCGTTCGGCGGTGCGTCGTAGACGGCGTCGACGTCGGAAAGCAGCAGCAGCGCGTCGGCCTTGACCAGGTGCGCCACCAGGGCGGCGAGCCTGTCATTGTCGCCGAAGCGGATCTCGTGGGTGGCGACGGTGTCGTTTTCGTTCACGATCGGCACGACACCCAGCGCCAGCAACCGGTTCAGCGCCCGGAACGCATTGGCGTACTGCTGGCGGCGGATCAGGTCGTCGGCGGTGAGCAGCACCTGGCCGACGGTGACGCCGTGGGCGGAAAACGCCTGGGTGTATCTGGCCATGAGCAGCCCCTGGCCCACCGAGGCAGCTGCCTGCTGGGTGGCCAGGTCGCGCGGGCGGCGCCCCAGGTCCAGGGGCGCCAGACCGGCGGCGATCGCCCCGGAGGACACCAGGATCAGCTCGGTTCCCGCGGTGTTGACTGCCGCGAGTCGGTCGACGAGGGAGCTTAACGCTTCCTCCGAGATCCCCCCGGCCAGCGTGGTCAGGGACGAGGAACCGACCTTGACCACGATGCGCGAGGCACGCGGCAGGTCTTGTCGCTGGGTGATGCCCGAGGGATGGTTTGTGGCGCGCACGGTGCTGTTTTACTCCCCGGACTTGGGTAGCTGGTGCTTGTAGTTGACAGACTCCGTCCAGATTCCGGCCTTGCGCTCGGCTTCCAGGTCCTCGCGGGCAGCTGCCTTGGCGCCCTTGCGCGCCTCGTGCTCCGCCTTCTTCTGCTCGCGGGAGGGGCGCGCGGCAAATTCTGCCAGGCGTTCGTCCTGTCCACGGCGCGAACCAAGCAGCTCGGCGCCGGCGGCCATTGTCGGCTCCCAGTCGAAGACCACGGCGTCGACCTCGGAGCCAATCACCACGGCATCGCCGGGCTTGGCGCCGAGCTTGTAGAGCTGGTTTTCGACGCCGAGCTTGGCCAGGCGGTCGGCGAGGTAGCCAACGGCCTCGTCGTTGCGGAAGTCGGTCTGCATGATCCAGCGCTCGGGTTTTTCGCCGATCACGCGGAAGAGTGGCTCGAGGTTGCGCTCCTCCTTGCGGATGACGAACCCTGCCTTGCTGGCCTTGGTGGCCCGCGGGCGCAACACCTCAACGGGCACGGGCAACGGGGCGGCCTCGATCTTGGCGCGGGCCTCGGTGACGAGTTCGGACATGGCGAAGGAGAGCTCGCGCAACCCCTCGCGGCTCATGGCCGAGACCTCGAAGACGCGGTAGCCGCGCTTCTCCAGTTCCGGGCGCACGAATTCGGCCATGTCGCGTCCGTCGGGCATGTCGACCTTGTTCAGGGCGATGAGGCGCGGGCGTTCGTTCAGCGGGATGATCTGGCCATCGGCACCGGCAAACGAGGAATCGACCTCGTAGGCGTCGAGTTCAGCCTGGATGGTCTCCAGGTCGGCGACCGGGTCGCGGTCCGTTTCCAGGGCGCCGCAGTCGAGCACGTGCACCAGGGCGGCGCAACGCTCGACGTGGCGCAGGAATTCAAGACCCAGGCCGCGGCCCTGCGAGGCACCCGGGATCAGGCCAGGCACGTCGGCCACGGTGTAGCGGACTTCCCCGGCCTGGACCACGCCAAGGTTCGGAACCAAGGTGGTGAAGGGGTAGTCGGCGATCTTGGGCCGTGCGGCGGAGAGCGCGGCGATCAGCGAGGACTTGCCGGCCGAGGGGTAGCCCACCAGGGCGACGTCGGCGACGGACTTGAGTTCGAGGATGACCTCGGCGGCGGTGCCGGGGGTGCCCAGCAACGCGAAGCCGGGGGCCTTGCGGCGCTGGCTGGAGAGCCCTGCGTTGCCCAGGCCGCCCAGGCCGCCGGAGGCAACAATGTATTCGGATCCGTCACCGATGAGGTCGGCGAGGATGTCGCCGTCGCGGGTCTTCACCACGGTGCCCTCGGGCACGGGCAGGACCAGGGTCTCGCCGTTCTTGCCGGGGCGCAGGTCGCCCTTGCCGCCTTCGCCGTTTCCGGCGTGGCGGTGGGGCGAGTGGTGGTAGGACAGCAGGGTGGTGGTCTGGGCGTCAACGCGCAGGATCACGTCACCGCCGTTGCCGCCGCTGCCGCCGTCGGGTCCGCCCAGGGGCTTGAACTTTTCGCGTTTGATGGAGACACAGCCGTGCCCACCGGAACCACCGGAGACATGGAGGACCACTCGGTCGATAAAGGCTGCCACGGTTGAAAGCTCCTAGCAAAAAAAGGGGGGTGGCGTCTTCCGCTGCCTGCCCGAGGGGCGCGGTGCGGAAAACGCTGGGGGTTTTGGAAAAACACATAGAGGGTGAGCCGTGCGGCCCACCCTCTACAGTGTAATGAATGCGGTTACGCGCTAATTAGCCAGCGGTAACGATGTTCACGACTTTACGGCCGCGACGGGTGCCGAATTCGACAGCCCCGGCTTCAAGTGCGAACAGGGTGTCGTCCTTGCCACGTCCCACGCCGGCGCCCGGGTGGAAGTGGGTGCCACGCTGGCGAACGATGATTTCGCCGGCCGAAACGACCTGACCACCGAAGCGCTTGACGCCAAGGTACTGGGCGTTGGAATCGCGACCGTTGCGAGTGGAACTCGCGCCCTTCTTATGTGCCATTGAAAATGCCTACCTTCAGGTAATGAGAATTCTTGGAATCAACCGCAATTAAGCGATCGAGGTGACCTTGACCTTGGTCAGCATAGAGCGGAAGCCCTGGCGCTTCTTGTAACCGGTCTTGTTCTTGAACTTCTGGATGACAATCTTCTGGCCGCGAAGGTTCTCAATGACCTCGGCGGTCACCTTGACCTTGGCAAGCTCATCGACTGCCGAAGTTACCTTCTCGCCGTCAACCAGCAACAGGGCTGGCAATTCAATGGAGGCGCCGGGGGCAGCCTTCAGGCGGTCAAGGGTAACGAGGTCTCCAACAGAAACCTTTTCCTGGCGGCCGCCAGCGCGGACAATTGCGTACACCACGTGGGTACTCACTTCTACTCGACGTTCAATCTGTCTTGCTGCGCATCACTACCCCAAAAGAAACCGGGGATTGCGCTGTGCTGGCACGCCGAGCGGAAGAATCCGATAGCTGGCGTTCGCACCGAGGATCTAGACTACGCTAAAAAGCGCTGCAGGGGCAAATACAGCCTGCCCCGCGAGTCGTCAAGATCCCTACTCTTTCAACTCTTTGACCGGCACCCCGACACCCAGCATAATCGGCGCATTGGCGGCGATTCGCGGCTGTGGGGCCTTGGATGGGTCAGCGAGCGAAGCGACATGGGAGGTACCCGATGCCGCCAGCGTGTCCGATGCCACAGAAACTGCGGTGTCGGATCCACCCTGCGGGCTCGTTGCACGGCGGCTGCGCTTGACGCGCGCCACCGGCTCGATGCCCGAAGTCTTTTTGGTTGCCGTTGCCGACGGCGCCTCGGAAGGCGCATCGTCGGAAGCCTGCCCGGCCACGCCCGAGATCATCGGCGCGGCAGCAACCTCCGGCTGCTCACCGGCGGCTGGTGCGTTCGACTCGGGAGCCTTGGCACGGGCCTTGCGGCGGCTACGGGTGCGTGCCGGACGCGTTTGCGCGGACTCGCCCTCCTCGGTCTCGGCGGGCGCCTCGGCCGGGGAGTTGTCGGGAAGCGCGGCTTCCAGGTTCTCCAGCGTAAGCGACGGCGCAGCGGCCTCTGAGGAGGCTGCACGGCGGTTGCGGCGCGCCGCGGGAACCGTGACCGACTCCCCCGCCACGGTCAGCGTGGCACCGCTCTCGGCGGCCTCGGCATCGTCGTGTTCGTGGGCTGCATGTGCGGCCGCGGCGATCGTGGCAAAGGCGTTGCGCGTGGCAGTTGCCTTGGCCTCGTCGACCTCAGGCTCCCTGGTCTCGGCGTGTGAGGTTGCCGCGACCTGGTCCTCGGCCTGCGCCTCGGATTCCGGGCCGCGGTTGCGGCGGCGGCGCTCGGCCCGCGAGGGCTTCTGGTCGGCGCGGCTGCCGGCACTTTGCGGCTCGCCTGCCGAGTTGAAGGAGCGGCGGTGCTCGACCGGCTCGTCGTGGGTGATCACGCCGCGGCCTGCACAGGCCTCGCAGTTCTCCCCGAAGACCTCCAGCAGTCCGGTGCCCATGCGCTTGCGCGTCATCTGCACCAGGCCGAGGGACGTGACCTCGGCAACCTGGTGCTTGGTGCGGTCGCGGCCCAGGCACTCGACCAGGCGGCGGAGCACCAGGTCGCGGTTGGACTCGAGCACCATGTCGATGAAGTCGATGACGATGATGCCGCCGATGTCGCGCAGGCGCAGCTGGCGAACGACCTCCTCGGCCGCCTCCAGGTTGTTCTTGGTGACGGTTTCCTCGAGGTTTCCGCCCGAGCCGGTGTACTTTCCGGTGTTCACATCGACAACCGTCATGGCCTCGGTGCGGTCGATGACCAGCGAGCCGCCCGAGGGCAGGAAGACCTTGCGGTCCAGGGCCTTGTGGATCTGCTCGTCCATGCGGAAGGCGCCGAAGATGTCCTCGTCGGATTCCCACTTCTCCAGGCGCGACACCAGGTCCGGGGCCACGTAGGTCACGTAGGCCTCGATGGTGTCCCAGGCTTCCTCGCCGGAGACGATCAGCTTGGTGAAGTCCTCGTTGAAGACGTCGCGGACGACCTTGATGGTCAGGTCCGGTTCCCCGTAGAGCAGTTCCGGTGCCAGCGTCTTGGTGGATGTCGAGGCGGCCTCGATGCCTTCCCACTGGGCGCGCAGGCGGTTGATGTCGTTCATCAACTCTTCCTCGGAGGCGCCCTCGGCGGCGGTGCGCACGATGACGCCCGCGTTTTCCGGCAGGTGGTCCTTGAGGATCTTCTTGAGGCGGTTGCGCTCCACGTCGGGAAGCTTGCGCGAGATGCCCGTCATCGAGCCGCCCGGAACGTAGACCAGGTAGCGGCCCGGCAGGGAGATCTGGCTGGTGAGGCGTGCGCCCTTGTGGCCGACGGGGTCCTTGGTGACCTGCACCAGGACGGTGTCCCCTGACTTCAGGGCGTGTTCGATGCGGCGCGGCTGGCCGTCCAGGCCCGCGACGTCCCAGTTGACCTCGCCGGCGTAGAGCACGGCGTTGCGTCCGCGTCCGATATCGACGAAGGCGGCCTCCATGGAAGGCAGCACGTTCTGCACCTTGCCGACATACACGTTGCCGATCAGGGAGTCCTGCTGGGTCTTGGAGACGAAGTGCTCGGCCAGGATGCCGTCCTCGAGGACGCCGATCTGGATACGGTCCTCGCGCTGGCGCACGACCATCTGGCGGTCGACGGATTCGCGGCGGGCCAGGAACTCGGCCTCGGTGATGACCTGGCGGCGACGACCGGACTCGCGGGAGTCGCGGCGGCGCTGGCGCTTGGCCTCCAGGCGGGTGGATCCGCGCACGGCGGTGACCTTGTTGGAGACCACCGGTTCCAGGGTGGTGCGCGGGGCACGGACCCGGGTGACGGTGTTGGGCGGGTCGCTCTCCGAGCCGCCGGCCAGTTCCAGGTCGGCCTCGCCGCGGCGACGGCGACGGCGACGGCGGGAGGACACGCCTGAGCCGTCCGCGTTTTCCTCATCGGAATCGGCGTGGGCTGCCTCGTTGCGGGTGCGGCGGCCGGAAGGTTCCTCGAGCTCGTCCTCGTCGGTTGCCTTGGCGGCGACCGGGATGCTCGGTGCCTGGAAGATCAGCGAGAGCGCTGATTCGGGGATGGCGAACGGATCGGAGATGGTCGCCGGCTCGGCTTCCGCGGCGGCTGCCTCGGCTTCATCGGCTTCGACATTCTTGGCTTCGGCGCCGGCGGCCGAGGCCTGGACCGCGGCGGCATCCTTGGCTTCCGGCTCCTGGGTGGTGCGTGCTCCGCGGCCACCACGGGCCGGGCGGCGGCGGGTGGCCTTGGCGGGCTCGGCGTCTTCGGCCTGTTCCGCGGTGACTTCGGCCGATGCTTCGGCCGGGGCCTCGGCGACAGGGGCCTCGGGGGCTTCGTCGGCGGCAGGGGCCTCGGTGTTCGAGGCCGGGGCGGTTGCCTTGCGGCCGCGTCCCCGGGCAGGGCGCTTGGCGGCTGCCTTGGGTGCGGTTTCCTCCGCGGCAGGTGCCTCGGTCTTCTCGCCAATGGATTCGGTCTGGGCCTCGGCTGCGGCCTGCGCGGCAGGTGCCTCGATGACGGCCGGGGCCTCGGTTGCGGCTGCTCCCGGGGAGGTGACCCCGGAGGTTGCGCGGCGCGGGCCGCGGCGTGCAGGAGCCTTGGCCGGAGCCTTCGCCACCTCGGCCACGGGTTCCGGGATCTGCGCCTTGGCGGTTGCCTCGGCAACGACCGACTCAACGGTGGCGGCCTTGGCCGGGGCGTTCCGGGTGGCAGGGGCGCGGCGTGCGGTGGCGGCGCGCGGGGAAACGTTGGCGCGCACCTTGCGCGTCGGCGCGGCTGCTGCGTCGTTGAGCTCGGCCAGGGTCATGGCCCGGCGCGGGGGCGGCGGTGACGGTTCGTTGAAGTTGCCGCGCGGGGGGCGGGAGGTACGGCTGCGGCCCTTTGGCCCCTGGCCCATTGCTGCCTTTGATTCGTCGCGATTCAATGCCATGTTAAAAGAGTGCTCCTCGGCGGGTCGGCTGCTCCCACAGATAGCGCGTCTCCCCTGGTTGGTTCGCCGGACCGGGCCTTGTGGCCGCGTGTCCCAGCGGAAGTCCTTGGATTTGCCTTGACCGGGTGCGCCCACCGTTGCGGGGCGCGGCATCCGTGCAAGACCAACGGCGCTTTTCCAAGCAAGCCGCTTTACGTTGCGGCGACCATATCGCGGTATTCGCTCAGACCTTCGTATAGGCGGTCTCTACGCAGCAGATGCATCGCAATCGGGCTTGAAAGCCTGTCGTTGGGTTGAAAGCAGACTGTGGATCCACGAACAACCACTGCAATTGTCTCACATCGACACGCCGAAGAACGCCGCCGAGGGGTTTCGGCGCGGCAAGAGGGCTGCCGTCCTTTGCCCCGCCCCTTGTGCCAACCCCGGCGCGGGGCATGAACGGCACCGCCGGGGGGCCACTAGACTTCAGCTAGGGCCGCCGTCGACCACCGGCCCGACCGGGCGCCCACGCCACCTGTCCGGGTGGCGGTAACCGGGGAAAACACGAACCGCCACGAGGGAGCACCCCCATGAGTTTGTCCGAAGCAGCAGCACTGCAACGCGAGCCGGACGCCGTGCCGCGCATGGCCCGTGCACGGCCCTTTGGCCTGTTCCTGGTGCTCACCGGCGCGGTCGCCTGGATCGCCTCGGGGATCCTGGTGCTCGAGCGGATCGCCCTGTACCAGGACCCCGACTACGTGACCAGCTGCGACTTCAATCCGTGGGTTTCCTGCGGCACCGTCATGAAGTCGACCCAGGCGGCCCTGCTGGGCTTCCCCAACCCGTTCCTGGGCATCGTGGGCTTCGGCATCGTGATCACCATCGGCATGGCATTGCTCGCCGGGGCGCGCTTCGCGCGCTGGTACTGGGTCGGCGTGCAGGTGGGCGTCACCCTGGCAATGGTCTTCATCGTGTGGCTCTGGTCCCAGGCACTCTACGAGATCAACGCCCTGTGCCCGTACTGCATGGTCGTCTGGGCGATGATGATCCCGATGTTCCTCTACACCACGGCGCGCAACATCGCCCACGGCGTGATTCCCGCTCCTTCGGCGCTGCGGCGCGTGGCGGGCGAATGGACCTGGGTCGCTGTCATCGTGCTGCTTCTCATCACCGCTGCCACCATCGTCTTGCGCTTCCCCGGTGCCTTTGTCGGCGCCTAGGACGCACACCGGCGAACACCGAGGGGCCAGTGCCCGGCGGTTGGCGGCGGCGGCCTGGGTGCTCCCGGTCATCGTCGTCGGACTGGCCTCACGTTTCGGCGGCACCGGCCTGGCCGCAGACCTGGCCGGCGGGGTGCTCTACGCGGTGCTGGTGTACGTACTGCTCACGGTGCTGCGCCCACAGGCTGCCCGCTGGTCCAACGCCTCCATCGCCCTGGTTCTTTGCGTACTCATTGAGTTGCTGCAGCTCACGGCGATTCCGGCGGATCTGGCCCGGGTCTTCGGGCCCATCCGGCTGGTGCTGGGCACCGGCTTCGCGCCGCTGGACCTGGTGGCCTACGCAATCGGTGCCGCGCTGGCGCCGGGCATCGACATGCTGCTGGGCAGGATCCGGGCCAGGCCGGCGGCCTAGACCCGATCACGACCTGCCGCGGACAAGACGGGAGGGCCCGTCGTTTCCACTCGCGTGGAAACGACGGGCCCTCCTTCGTGCGGCTGGGGGTGGTCCGGGGGGTTAGGAGAACCAGATGCCGATTTCGCGGGTGGCGGATTCCACCGAGTCCGAGCCGTGGACCAGGTTCTGCTGGACCTTCAGGCCCCAGTCGCGGCCCAGGTCGCCGCGGATGGTGCCCGGGGCGGCGGTGGTCGGGTCGGTGGTGCCGGCCAGCGAGCGGAAGCCGGGGATCACGTTGTGGCCCTCGGCGATGACCGCCACGAGCGGGCCGGAGAGCATGAATTCGACCAGCGGCTCGTAGAACGGCTTGCCCACGTGCTCCTCGTAGTGTGCCTCCAGCAGTTCGCGGGTTGCGGAGACCTGCTTGAGCTCGGCGATCACGTAGCCCTTGGCCTCGATGCGGGAGAGGATCTGTCCGGTCAGCTGGCGCTTGACGCCGTCGGGCTTGATGAGGATCAGGGTGCGTTCAATGGCCATGGGTGCGGCTCCTTTTGTCGTGGTGGTGCAAGTTGTCGTCGGTATTGATTCTACGGTTGGGCCGGCTCCGCGCCGGGACCCTCCTGCGGGTGCGCCGCATCCCAGGCGGCCTGCTCGCGGGCACGGCGGGCCGTCTCCAGATCCATGGCCCTGCCCTTGGTGACCGCGTACCACCAGGTCACGGCGAACGCGGCCCCGATGAAGAACATCGAGGTCAGCAGGAACCCGGTGAAGATGAACAGCAGCTGCAGCGCCCAGCCGATGGCGAATCCCAGCGGTTTCTTGAGCAGCGCGCAGGTGAGGAGGCAAACCAGCGCGACCGCGGCACCGGCGCCGAGCACCAGGGCCGGTGACCATTCAGCGCGCTTGAGCCCGAAGAGTGTGAGTGCGACGAAGATCGCCAGGAACGCCTCGAGCGTGAGCACGGTGGAGGCGAACATCACACGGGTCGAGCGGGGCTTCTTGGGCTGTCCCGGGCGCCATTCGCGTTGCGCCTTGGTCATTTTCGCCATGTTCCTACTCCCCTCCCAGCAGCATGCGGGCCTCGCCCACCAGGGTGATGGACCCGGTCACCAGCACGCCGCCGCCGAAGTCCTCGCCGGCCTCGGAGCGTCCCACCGCCCATTCCAGGGCGTCGTCCAGGCGCTCGGTGACGAAGAGGTCCTCCTCGTTGAACCCGGCCTCCAGCGCCATTCCCGCCAGCTCCCCGGCCGGGATCGCGCGCGGGGAATTGGACTGGGTGATGCAGATGTCCTCGGTCAGGTCCAGGTAGGATTCGCGCAGCTGCGCCAGCATGGCCGGTGCGTCCTTCTCGGCCAGGATCCCGATGACCAGCACCAGCTTGGTGAAGCCGAAGGATTCCTTCACCGCGGCCGCCGAGGCGCGGATGCCGTCGGGGTTGTGCCCGGCGTCCAGCAGCACGGTCGGGGCCTTGCGGATGACCTCCAGGCGCCCGGGGCTGGTGGCGGCGCCAAAGCCCTCCATGACCAGGTCGTGGTTCAGCGCGGTTTCCCCGCCGCCGATGAACGCCTCGACGGCGGCCAGGGCCACCGCCGCGTTCTGCGCCTGGTGCTCGCCGTGCAGCGGCAGCAGGATGCCGGGGTAGCGCCCGGCCAGGCCCTGGATGTCCAGCTGCTGCCCGCCGACGGCGACGGTGCGGTTTTCGACGCCGAACTCCACGCCCTCGAAGCGGTAGGGCGTTTCGAGTTCGCGGGCCTTCTCCAGCAGCACCTGGGCGGCGGCTGCCGGTTGCGCGGAGGAGACCAGGAAGCCGCCGGGCTTGATGATGCCCGCCTTCTCGGTCGCGATCAGCTCGACGGTGTCGCCCAGCAGGTCGGTGTGGTCAAGCGAGATCGGGGTCACCACGGAGACCTGCCCGTCGCCCACGTTGGTGGCGTCGGTGATCCCGCCCAGGCCCACCTCGATGATCGCCACGTCCACCGGGGTGTCGGCGAAGATCGCGAAGCCCAGGATGGTGACGGCCTCGAAGTACGTCAGCCGGTTTTCGCCCTTGGCCGTGAGCTCGTCGTCGACGATCTGCAGGTAGGGGCGGATCTCGTCCCAGATCCGCACGAAGGTCGCATCGTCCACCGACTCCCCGTCGATCGCGATGCGCTCGGTGACCGAATTCAGGTGCGGGGAGGAGTAGCGCCCGGTGCGCAGGTCGTGGGCCCGCAGCAGGGACTCGATCATCCGTGCCGTGGAGGTCTTCCCGTTGGTGCCGGTGACGTGGATGATCGGGAAGGCCTTGTTCGGCTCCCCCAGGATCTCCATGGCCCGGCGCATCGGCTCCATGCGCGGCTCGATCTTGTTTTCCGGGGCGCGCGCCAAAAGCTCGGCGTACACGCTCTCCACGGAGAACCTGTCAAAGGTGTTGCTCATGTGTTGGGTCCCATTTCGTTCTCGGCGGCTTCGGCCGCGGCCACGGTTTCGACGCTGACCACGGGGGCTGAATCGTCGGCGGCGGTCAGCAGGACGAGCCCGAGGCTGAGCGTTTCGCCCTTGATGAGCTCGGCGTTGGCGTGCAGCGCCGCCACGGTGGCGGCGTCGGCGGTGATCTCGGTGCGGATGCGGTCCCCGACCAGCAGGTCGGCGTCCTTGCGGGCGGACTGGATGGCGCGGATCATGTCCCGTGCCGTTCCCTCCGCCGCGAGTTCCGGGGTGACTTGCGTGTCGAGCACCAGGAAGCCGCCGCCGGGCAGCACGGCCGCGGCTATGGAGTTTTCGCCTTCGGAGGCCTCCACGACGGTTTCGAGCGTGTACTCGTGCTCCTCCAGGCCCAGTCCCCCGGCGGTGACGGTTCCGTCGTCGTCCACCGACCAGTCCCCGGACTTGGCGCCCTTGATGGCCACCTGCACGTTCTTGCCCAGGCGCGGGCCCGCGGCGCGCGCGTTGACGACCAGGCGCTGGCTGATGCCGTACTCGGCGGCGTTCGCGTCGGCGGCGTCGATGAGCGTGAGCGAGCGCAGGTTCAGCTCGTCCTTGATGATGCCGGCGAAGGTGCCGGCAAGGGTAGCGGCGTTCGGCACCGCGACGCTCATGCCCGCCAGCGGCAGGCGCACGCGCAGGTTCGCGGCCTTGCGCAGCGAGGAGCCGACCGAGGCGATCTTGCGGGTGGTCTCCATCGCGGCAACCAGGTCGTCGTTGCGGACGAAGAGCTCCGCGTCGGGCCATTGCGCCAGGTGCACCGAGCGGCCCCCGGTGAGCCCGCGCCAGATTTCCTCGGCCGCCAGCGGCAGCAGCGGGGCCGCGACGCGGGTGAGGGTCTCCAGTGCGGTGTACAGGGTGTCGAAGGCCCGGGTGTCCTCGTCGAAGAAGCGCTGGCGGCTCCGGCGGACGTACCAGTTGGTCAGCGTGTCCATGTAGCGGCGGATCGTTTCGGCGGCCTCGGAGATGTCGTAGCCATCCAGCGAGGCGGTGACCTCGCGGACCAGGTCGCCGGTGGCAGCGAGCATGTACGCGTCCAGCGGATCCTCGGAGCTGTGGGCGATCTTCGCCTCGTAGCCCGCTCCCCCGTTGGCCGCGTTGGTGTACAGGGAGAAGAAGTGCCAGACGTTCCACATCGGCAGCAGGACCTGGCGCACGCCCTCGCGGATGCCCTGCTCGGTGACGACCAGGTTGCCGCCGCGCAGGATCGGGGAGGCCATCAGGAACCAGCGCATCGCGTCGGAGCCGTCGCGGTCCAGCACCTCGTTGACGTCCGGGTAGTTCTTCAGCGACTTGGACATCTTCTGCCCGTCACTGCCCAGCACGATGCCGTGGCTGATCACGTTCTTGTACGCGGGGCGGTCGAAGAGCGCGGTGGAGAGCACGTGCATGGTGTAGAACCAGCCGCGGGTCTGGCCGATGTACTCGACGATGAAGTCCGCCGGGTGGTGGGTGTCGAACCAGTCCTTGTTCTCGAACGGGTAGTGCGCCTGGGCGTAGGGCATCGACCCGGAGTCGAACCACACATCCAACACGTCCTCCACGCGGCGCAGCGTGCCGTTTTCGGCGCAGCCCTCGTGCGGGCGGAGAAGGTCGTCGATGAACGGGCGGTGCAGGTCAGGCTGCCCCTCGTTGTTCAGCGGCAGGCGCCCGAAGGCGGCCTTGATCTCTTCCAGGGAGCCGTGGACCTCGCTGTGGGTGCAT
Organism: Paeniglutamicibacter sp. ORCA_105; assembly: GCF_045798545.1. Lineage (NCBI taxonomy): Bacteria > Bacillati > Actinomycetota > Actinomycetes > Micrococcales > Micrococcaceae > Paeniglutamicibacter > Paeniglutamicibacter sp. ORCA_105. The sequence continues at coordinate 150,894 of NZ_JBIXLM010000003.1, forward strand.
TCGGCGCCGTCGCATTCCCACACCGGGATCGGGGATCCCCAGTAGCGGTTGCGGCTGATCGACCAGTCCCGCGCGTTGGCCAGCCACTTGCCGAACTGGCCGTCCTTCACGTTCTCCGGGATCCAGTTGATCTGCTGGTTCAGCTCCAGCATCCGGTCCTTCACCTTGGTGACCTGGACGTACCAGGAGGAGATGGCGCGGTAGATCAGCGGGGTGCGGCAGCGCCAGCAGTGCGGATAGGAGTGCACGTAGGAGGCCTGCTTGATCAGCCGCGCGTCGTTCTTGAGCACGTTGGTGATGGCCTTGTTGGCCTCGAACACCTGCACGCCCACGATGCCGGCCAGCGGCCCGGACTTGAACACCGGCAGGAACTTCGCGCCCTCGTCGATCGAGAGGATCACCGGGATGCCGGCGGACTCGCAGATCTTCTGGTCCTCCTCGCCGTAGGCGGGGGCCTGGTGGACGATGCCGGTGCCGTCGGTGGTGGTGACGTAGTCGGCGACCAGGAGCTGCCAGGCGTTGGCCGTGCCCCAGGTCTCCGCGTCGGTGAAGGTGTCCCAGAGCGGCGCGTACCTGATCCCGGCCAGGTCCTTTCCGGCATGGCGGGAGGTGATGGCGGCGGCGGCCGCGGCGGCATCCGCGTATCCCAGGTCCTTGGCGTAGGAGCCGAGCAGGTCCTCGGCCAGCAGGAAGCTTCCGCTGGCGTCCGAGGCCTTCACGCCGTTCTCGCCGGCGGGCACCACGACGTAGACGACGTCGGGGCCCACGGCCAGGGCCATGTTGGTCGGCAGCGTCCAGGGGGTGGTGGTCCAGGCCAGGGCCTGCACTCCGGCGAGCTCCCGGGAGATTTCCGTGTCGCCGGCCAGCAGCGGGAAGGAGACGGTGACGGTCTGGTCCTGGCGGTCCTTGTACACGTCGTCGTCCATGCGCAGCTCGTGGTTGGACAGCGGGGTCTCGTCTTTCCAGCAATACGGCAGCACGCGGAAGCCCTTGTAGGTCAGGCCCTTCTCGGAAAGCTGCTTGAAGGCCCAGATGACCGATTCCATGTACTCGACGTTCAGCGTCTTGTAGTCGTTCTCGAAGTCGACCCAGCGTGCCTGGCGGGTGACGTAGTCCTGCCATTCGCCGGCGTACTTCATCACCGAGCTGCGGCAGGCGTCGTTGAACTTGTCGATGCCCATGGCCTCGATCTGCGCCTTGTCGCTCATCCCCAGCTGCTTCATGGCCTCGAGCTCGGCCGGCAGCCCGTGGGTGTCCCAGCCGAAGCGGCGCTCCACGCGCGAGCCGCGTTGCGTCTGGTAGCGGGCGACCAGGTCCTTGACGTACCCGGTGAGCAGGTGCCCGTAGTGCGGCAGGCCGTTGGCGAAGGGCGGGCCGTCGTAGAAGACGAACTCGTTGGCCCCGTCGACACCGGCATCGCGGGCGTCGATGGAGGCCTGGAAGGTCTCATCGTTCTTCCAGTAGGAAAGGACCCGCTCCTCGATCTCCGGGAAGCGGGGAGAGGATGGCGTTGTGCCATGCGGGTCGGTCGAGGCCTTGGGGTAGCTGGTCATCTGCGGCAGTCCTGGTGATCGAAGGCGCGTGTGCGCTTAGGCGTTCTCCAACACAGGGACGATGGCGGAGCAATTGGTCACTCCACCTCGCGGTACCACCCCGCTTGCCCGGTTCGCCCCGGGGTGTTCCCGGGCCGTCCCTGGCCGCTCGTTGACTGCTGTGACGGGCTTACCCGCTTGGTTCTACCGGGCGCCTCCCGGGCATGCCGGGTGGTCACCGTTCTTCCAAGGACTCGCCGGTGATTGCCGGGTCGACGTCGTAGTGCCTCCAGTCTAGCGCGCCCGGGCCCCCGGCGCTCAATCCCTCCGGTTCCGGTCGCCGGTTCCGGTCGCCGGCCACCGTTATCCACAGATCCGCGCATTGCGCCCCACGGTGCCCCGGCGGGGTCCATCCTTGGACCATGACCAACACGCCAACACTCGTTGCGGAGGTCCTGGACGCCGTCAAGGCGGCGCTGCCGGGCCGGACCGACACCCTGGAAGGCCCGGCGACCGCCGCCGGTGCCCGGGGCGAGGCGTTGCGCGTGCTCGCGGTGCTGGTTCCGGTGCTGCGCCTGGTCCTGGACCAGGTGGCGTCGGGCATCGGTGCGTCCCCGGTCCGGGCCGCTGCCTTCGTGAAGCTCGCCGAGGACCTCTACCGGCAGGCAGGGTACGGCCAGCTGCTGGCCGCATCCCGCGCCGGGGATGCCCAGGTGCACACCATCGCCGAGGAGCCGCTGGCAACGCTCAACGGATTGCTGGCGGACCCCGCCGCCTTCGCCGCCGGCCCCGCGCTGCCGGGCGATGTTCCCGCCAAGCCCGGGCGCACGCCGCTGTACCGCGACGACGCCGACTTCCTGGCGGCCCGGCTGAACCTCACGCACTTCCAGGCGCAGCACCGGGTGCAAAGCGCCGAAAACCTGCTGCCGCACACCGGGTTCAACGGCAGGGAAGTCCCCGCCAAGTTCCCCTTGCTGGGCCGGGTGCTCACCGATGCCGCCGCCGACCCCAAGGCCGTGGCCTCGCTGGCCAAGAAGTTCGAGAACCTGGCCCCGGACCTGGCACCCGGCGGCGACGGGGCGGCCACCGCCCGGCGGCTGGAAGCGGAACTGGCCGAAGCGGCCCGCACCCGCAATGCCCAGGGCACCGCGAAGTTGCTCAAGGACCAGGCCAAACGCCTTGACGCAGATGCCGCGGCCCGTCGCGAAGACATCGAGGACCTGTTCATCGGCGCGCACTTCCTGGGCCATACGCGCAAGGGCTACGAGTACAAGGTCATCACCACGGCCGAGGGCCACGAACTGCTGGCCACCGCCGCGGACATCCTCAACAGCCCCAAGACCAAGGCCGGAACCGCTCCCGCGCCGACGAAGGAGGCGGGTCCGCCGATCCCCGACTGGGCCGTGGATCCCTGCACACCGCCGGAAGCACGTCCCCCTGCCGGATTCACCGACCTCGGTGTGGCGCCGGAGTTGGACCCGGGGATGGAATTGCGCCCCGGGGAAACCGTCGAACAGGCGCTCACCCGGCAGCGGGCCCGCCGCTTGCACCAGCTCATCCTCGATTCGGTGCGCATCGCCACCAGCCCCCTCGAGCCCGGGTCCGAGAACGGGCGCGGCGGGGAGGGGCAGATGCCGCTGGCACCGAACGTCACCCTGAACGTCACCATCGACCTGAAGACCTTCCTGGGCCAGCTCGAGGCGGCGGGGGTCAGTGACCGCGGCGAAGACATTTCGGCGGCCAGTTGCCGGCGCCTGGCCTGCAACGCGGGGATCACCCCGATCATCCTCGACGGTGACGGGGTTCCGCTGGAACTCGGCCGCAGCCGAAGATACTTCAACCGCGCCCAGCGCCGGGCCATCGCCGTGCGTGACAAGGGATGCATCAACCCAGGGTGCACCATGAGGATCGGCCGATGCGAGGCACACCACCTCGACGAATGGAACCAAGGAGGGCTGACCAATGTCTCACGAGGCTGCTTGCTCTGCCCGATGTGCCACCAGGCGTACCACAGCGGTAAATTCCGGATCGAGATGATCGACGGGCACCCGCACGTGATCCTGCCCAAATCCCGGGACCCGCTGCAGCTGCCGCGGCGCAATTGGATCTTCCACCCCGCCGCTCAGGCCGAGCGAGCGGCCTGAGCCGCGGCCTGATCCGCCTGCCTTCCGGAGCGGCAGACTGCCCGCGGGCAAGGTGCGCCGGAGGCTAGTCCAAGACGGTGTTTTCGATCTTCCACGCGGTCAGTCGCGGGTACACCCAGAATGAATAGATGCCCAGGGTGATGAGGATCAGCAGGAACCACTTGATCCACAACCCGAAGATTCCCCACCCGGTGCCAACGAACTGCAGCGGTCGGCCCAACAGGAAGGTGTTCTTGGCCCGCCAGCGCTCCACCAACACCACCGCAAACGGGTAGCAGATCCCCAACGTGAAGATGGTGATGGCCATGCCCAGCAATTGCGTGCCGAACCACGTTGCCGCTCCCCCGCGGAAGACGAAGACCTGGGTTCCGGGCGGGAAGTTCCCCAGTGCCGCGACACCCGTTCCGGGCTCGTTGTTTCCGTTGACCTGCATGCTCATGATGTTTTCCCCCTGATGGTGAACGGGCCGACGGCAATGCGCCGCCCGGCCGCGCTTGTCGCTCGGAGCCTAGCCGGGCGCCACCACGTTTTGGGGCCGCCCCGCCCTGGGAACGCAAAACCCCGGCCGGGTTGGGTGGGTGTGGTACCGCACGCACGCCGACCGGGGGGGGTCGTCCGCCTCAGGCGCGGGAGCGGGCCGCTTCGTCCGCCGTGCGCGAGACCGCGACCATTTGAGCGCGCTCGACGACCTTGACGCGTTCGCGCGGCACCGGCCCCTCGCGGGTCGGCGCCGGGGCGGCGGCCGCGCCGAGCGCCTGCTCGTGGGCATCCAGTGCCAGCCAGCCTTCCCAGCTGGTGTACTCGACGCCCTTGGAATCCAGCAGGCCGGTCACGGCATCCGGGGCGGGGTTCGCGGCCACCGGCAACCCGGCGAGGTCGGCCAGCAGGTGCGCGATGGTCTCGGCGGCGTCGCCCTTGGTGTGGCCGATGAGCCCGACCGGGCCGCGCTTGATCCAACCGGTCGCGTAGAGCCCGGGCACCTGGGTGCCGCTGCCGTCCAGGACCTTGCCGCCGTCGTTGGGGATGGTGCCGGTGCGGCCGTCGTATTCGACGTCCTGCAGCGCGGAGCCGAAGTAGCCGACGGCCCGGTAGACGGCCTGCACCGGGTAGTCGACGAGCTCGCCGGTCCCCCGCGCCTGGCCGGTCCCGTCGAGCTCCTGGCGCTCGAACCTGATGCCGTCGACCTTGCCGTCCGCCCCGGCGATCTCCACGGGGGAATGCAGGAAGTGCAGGTGCAGCCGGCGGCTGGCGCGACCCCCGGCCTCCCCGCGTTCCTCGCGCTCTTCCTGCTCGATGAGCCAGTTGGTGAGGGTGCTGACCATGGTCTTGACCTGGTTGTTGGACTTGATCAGTGCGTCGGAGGCCGCATCGAACTCGAAGTCCTCGGGGTAGAGCACGATGTCCACGTCGCGGCTGTGGCTCAGCTCGCGCAGCTCCAGCGGGGTGAACTTGACCTGGGCGGGCCCGCGGCGGCCGAAGACGTGCACGTCTGTGACCGGGGATTCAGCCAGGCCGCGGTACACGTTCTCCGGGATCTCTGTGACCAAAAGGTCCTCCGCGTGCTTGGAGAGCATCCGGGCGACGTCCAGTGCCACGTTGCCGTTGCCGATGACGGCGACCTGCGTGGCCTCAAGCGGCCAGGTGCGCGGCACGTCGGGGTGCCCGTCGAACCAGGAGACGAAGTCCGCGGCCCCGTGCGAACCCTGAAGCTCGATCCCCGGGATGTTCAGGTCGGCGTCGTTGATGGCGCCGGTGGCGAAGATGACCGCGTCGTAATGCACCCGCAGCTCCTCCAGGTCCAGGTCCGTGCCGTAGTCGACGTTGCCGAAGAAGCGGATGTCCCCGCGGTCCAGCACCTTGTGCAGGGCCTTGACGATGCCCTTGATGCGCGGGTGGTCCGGGGCGACCCCGTAGCGGATCAGCCCGTACGGCGCCGGGTAGCGGTCAAAGAGGTCGATGGCGACCTCGAAGTCGCGCTCCGCCTTGGTGAGGATGTCGGCGGCATAGACGCCTGCCGGGCCGGCCCCGACGATGGCGACGCGCAGCGGGCGTGAGCTGAAGGCGGCCGGTGTCGCGGCGGCGGCCGGCGTGGTCTTCTCTGTCATGGGTTCTCCTGGGGTTGCGAAAGGGGTTGAAGTGCGGGGGGGAAGGGTGTTGGTGCCGGTGGCTGGTCAGGCGACGGGCAGCGGCTGCCGCCCGGGTGCGGGAACCGCCGGCGCCAGCCTGCCGGCGGCGTGCGGGCTGAGCCTGACCACGTCGCCGATGACGACCACGGCGGGGTTTGCCACGCCGATGGCTTCGGCGGCGGCGGCGATCGAGTCGAGCCGGTCGATGGTGACCCGCTGGTCCGGGGTCCAGCCACGCTCGATGACCGCGACGGGGGTGTCTGCGGGCAGCCCGCGGCCCAGCAGGGTGGCGGTGTTGCGCCCCAGCCGGGCCACGCCCATCAGCAGGACCAGGGTGTGGTCGGGCCGGGCCGGCAGCTCGGTGAGTTCATCGTGCCCGGTGGCCATCGAGAATCCGGCGGCCACCCCGCGGTGGGTGACGGGGATGCCGGCGGCGGCCGGGACGGAAACCGCACTGGTCACCCCCGGCACGACCTCGACGGCGACGCCGTTTTCGCGGCAGTGGGCCGCTTCCTCGCCGCCGCGGCCCAGCACGAACGGGTCCCCTCCCTTGAGCCGGACCACCCGGTTCCCGGTACGCGCCTCGCGCACCAGCACCGCGTTGATCTCGTCCTGGGAGGCCAGGTGGTCCCCGGGGGCCTTGCCCACCTCGATGATGCGCACCGAAGGGTCGAGCTCTTTCAGCAGGTCACGCGGGCCGAGCCGGTCGGCGACCACCACGTCCGCGGCGGCCAGCAGCCGGCGTCCGGTGACGGTGATCAGCCCCGGGTCACCGGGGCCTCCCCCGACCAGGGCGACGGAGCCGGAGCCGGCGCGGCGCCGGCGCAGCGGCAGCAGCCCGGTGTCGGCCGCCAGCGCGATGGCGTTGCGCAGCCCGGCGGCGCGGCGCGGGTCTCCGCCGGCGGTGACCGCGACGGTGATCCCCTCTTCGGTCCGTGCGACGGCGGGGGTCCAGGCGCTCGAGGCGGCGTGGTCCGAGGCGTTGACGCACCAGATCCGCAGACCTTCCGCGTCGGCGGAAACCCGCGCGTCGAGCTCCCGGTCCCCGGTGGCAGTGTGGGCCAGCCACATGCCCTCCAGGTCCCCGGGCACGTAGCCGCGCCGCAGCCAGGTGAGGCCCCCGGCGTCGGCCAGCTCCTCGATCCCCGGAACCGCCGCCGGGGCGATGACGGTGATCTGTGCCCCGGCCTCGAGCAGCTGGTTGACCCGGCGTTCGGACACCGCCCCGGCCCCGACGCAGAGCACTGCCTTGCCGGAAAGGCGCAGGGCCAGCGGATGGATGGGCGCCTCGCGGGGCGCGGTTGGCTCGAACATGCTCGGCTCCTGAAGGTGGTTGAAGGTCGTGGGCTGGTGGCGCGGGTGCCGCGGGTGCCGCGGATTCGGCTGGTTCACCGGGTTCATCGGGTGGCTCATCGCCCGGCTCCGGGGGCCAGTCCCCGGCGGCGCAGCAGGCTGCGCTCCAGCGGGGCGAAGACCAGCAGCTCGACGGCGATGCCGACGGCCAGGATCGCCAGGATCGCGGCGACGACCACGGCCATCTGCGACAGGTCGCGACCCTGTTGCAGCAGCGAGCCCAGGCCGAAGCCGATGGACCCGCCGACGGCGATGATCTCGGCGGCCATCAGCGAACGCCAGGAAAACGCCCAGCCCTGCTTGAGTCCCGCCACGTAGCCGGGCAGGGCAGCCGGCAGCACGATCCGCAGCAGCTGTTGGGTGCGGCTGGCCCCCAGCACGGTGCCCAGCCGGCGGTATTGCGGCGGGACCGTATCGACGCCCGAGAGGAACCCGTTGACGATCGAGGGCGTGGCGCCCATCAGCACCACGAAGAAGACAGTGGCGTCGGTGAGCCCGAACCAGATGATGGCGGCGGGCACCCAGGCCACACTGGGCAGCACCTGCAGGCCGGAGACCAGCGGGCCCAGGCCGCGGCGCAGGGTCGAGGAGGCCGAGAGCAGCAACCCCAGCGGCGTCCCGATGGCCAGGGCCAGCAGGAAGCCGAGCACCCCGCGCTGCAGCGAGGTGAACACCGCCTCGACCAGCCGTCCGTCGACGGCCAGCTGCCCGGCGGTGCCCAGCACATCGAACGGGCCGGGGAAGAGGTCGGCGCGCGGGGAGCCGAACCAAGCGGCCAGCTGCCACAGGCTCAGCAGGCCAGCGAGGGTGCCCAGCGGCAACAGGATCCGGCCGACGGTAGGCCGCGAGATGGCGGCGGAGTCCTGCAACCTGTCCAAGCCGGCCTCGATTTCGCCGAGGCTGTCGGGACCGCCAGGGCCGTCGGTACCGTCGGTGTCCTCGGGCGGTGCCGGTTCCGCGGCGCGCGCCGCGGCGCGTTCGCGGGCGATGGCAGTGGCGGAAGTGATGCTAGTGGGCATGGTGGCGGATCTCCTCGCGTAGCCTCTGCGTGATGTCGCGGGTCAGGGCGGCCTGCTCGGCCGGATCGGTGCGGACGTGCTCGGGGATCTCCCATTGCGCGGCGACCCGTCCGGGCCGGGAGGAGAGCAGCAGGACCCGCTGGCCGAGCCGCACCGCCTCGCGGACGTTGTGGGTCACGAACACCACGGTGCGCCGGTGGGCGCGCCAGATCCGCTCGAGTTCCTCGTGCAAAAGGTCCCGGGTGATTGCATCGAGCGCGGCGAACGGTTCGTCCATCAGCAGCACCGGGCGGTCCTGCCCCAGCGCGCGGGCCAGCGAGGCGCGCTGGCGCATGCCCCCGGAGAGTTCGTGCGGGCGCTTGGCCCCGGCATCGCCCAGGTGGACCAGCCTCAGCAGCTCCCCCGCGCGTTCCCGGCGCTCGACGCGCGGCACCCCGCGCAGCTCCAGGGCGAGTTCGATGTTGGCCCGGGCGGTGAGCCAGGGCAGCAGGGCAGCGTCCTGGAACATGAACGCCGCGCCTCCCGCCGGGACGCTCACGGAGCCGGCGGAGGGGGGTTCAAGCCCGGCGATGACGTTCAGCAGCGTGGACTTCCCGCACCCCGAGGCACCGAGGATCGCCACGAACTCTCCGTCGGCGATCGTGGTGGTGATCGAGGAGAGCACGGGGGCAGCCCCGTAGTCCTTGGACAGGTTCTCGATGACGATGCTCATGCACCCGCCTCCGTCCCGGTCGATGTTGCGGCACGTGCCCGCGCCAGGTGGGTGGTGTCGATGAGCCCGTCCAGGGACGCCGGTTCGGCGAGGCCCGCTGCGACCGCGTTGCCCAGCAGGCGCGGGTAGGCCCCTTCCAGCGGGTCGGCAGTGAAGCTGAGGTTTCCCAGCGCGCGCTTGATCACGGCGGGGGCCAGCGCGGCGCCGGCGGTCTCGGCGATCCGGGCGTTCAAGGTGGCCAGCACGTCGGTTTCCCTGGTGGTGTTGATCCAGTCAAGGGCGGCCAGGTGGCCGCGCAGCAACGCGTCGACGGTGCCCGGGTGGCGGGTTGCGAATTCCGGGGACACCGCGAGCACCGTGGTCGGGAACAGCCCGGGAGCACCGGTGTCGGCGCCGTCCCACAGTTCGGCCTCGTCGATGAGCACCTTTGCCCCGGCCTCCAGCACCAGCCGGGAGGCCCAGGGTTCGGGCAGCCACGCCCCGTCGATCCTTCCGGCGCGGAACAGTTCGAGGGTCTGGGCGTTGGCCGTCGGCGTGATGGCCACGTCCCCGCCGGCCAGGTCGGTTTCCAGTCCCTGGGTGGCGAGCCAGGTCCGCAGCGCGACGTCCTGGGTGCCTCCCAGCTGCGGGGTGGCCAGGGTCGTGCCGCGCAGCGCCGCGGCGTTGGCCAGCGATGCGCGGACCACCAGTTGTGCGCCTCCCGCTGCGGCCCCGGCCAGCACGCGCACCCCCTGCCCTCCGCTGGCGGCGAAGGCGGCGATGGCGGGGTTCGGCCCCAGGTAGGCGGCGTCGATGGCCCCGGCATTCAGAGCCTCGACGGCCGCCGGACCAGCCCCGAACACGCTGGTGGCCAGCTGCGTCCAGGATCCCTCGAGCTCGGCGGCGAAGAACCCCTTGGCGGTGCCGACCAGCGCCGGCGCGTGCGTCAGGTTGGCGAAGAACCCCAGCCTCAGGGCGCCGGCCGGCCCCGTGGGAACGCTGCCAGCCGCCCCGGGCCGCGGCACCGTGGTGGTGGCCGCTGCCCCGAGCACCAGCAGGCCCAGCAGCCCGGTGCCGCCGGCGAGCAGCGCCCGCCGTCCTGGCCCGCGGTGCGGACCGGCGGCGGTGTACCGGATGTTGTCCATGGCTGAGGTGTCCTTCTCTGTGGGTGTGGGTGGCGGGTGGCCGGCGGCGGGGTTAGCCGGCAGCGGGGCGTTCGCCGACGAGCCCGGCGGCGAGCGTGTTGCCGTCTTGCGGGTCGATGACCAGGAACGCGCCGGTGCGGTGGTGTCGCACGTAGGGCTCAGTGGGCAGTTCGGCAGCCAGCCGCAACGCGACGGAGCCGATGTCGTTCAGTTCCAGCCCGTCGGCGGGAAGGAGCCCGAAGTCCTCCAGGTCAAGCCGTCCCTCGATGGCGGTGACCTTCGCGCGGACCGTCGCGGTCCCGTGCTTGATGAGCACCGTGGCGCCGGGGCGCAGCGGTGCGGGCGCGAGCCAGCACAGCTCGGCGAACAGGTCCGCCGAGGATTCCGGCAGGGTCCCGGCAGCGGCGATGGTGTCTCCGCGGGCGATGTCCAGCTCATCTTTCAGCCGCAGCGCCACCGAGGCCGGTGCAGTGGCGGAGGCCAAGTCCCGTCCGGCGGCGTCGATTCCGATGACGGTCGTTTCCCGGCGTGGCTGCCCCGGGGTGGCAATGGTGACCCGGTCCCCCACGGCGATGGAGCCGGCTGCGATCGCCCCGGCGTAGGCGCGGTAGTCGCGGAAGGCGGCGGCATCCAGCCCCGGGGCCAGCGCGCCCTGCGGGCGGAGCACCAGCTGGACCGGGAAGCGGAAGGCCTCGGCAGCGGTGTCCGCCTCGTCGCGCGTGGGCAGGGTTTCAAGCAGCCCCAGCAGCGTGGGCCCGGTGTACCAGCCGGTGTGCGCCGAGCGTTCCACCACGTTGTCCCCGACCAGCGCGGAGACCGGCAGGGTGTGCGGGGGGCGCAGGCCGAGCCCGGCGGCGACCCGCGCCACGTCGGCGGCGATGTCGGCGAAGCGCTGCCCGTCGTACCCGATCAAGTCGATCTTGTTCACCGCGACGACCACGTTGGGCACGCGCAGCAGGCCGATGACGCCCAGGTGCCTGCGGGTCTGTTCGAGCACTCCCTTGCGGGCGTCGATGAGCACGATCGCGGCGTCGGCGGTGGAGGCACCGGTGACGGTGTTGCGTGTGTACTGCACGTGTCCGGGGCAGTCGGCCAGCACGAAGGAGCGTTCCCCGGTGCTGAAGTAGCGGTAGGCCACGTCGATGGTGATGCCCTGTTCGCGTTCGGCGCGCAGCCCGTCGGTGAGCAGGGCCAGGTCCAGGGTGCCGTCCCCGCCGCCGAAGCCGGTCTCCGCGGAGGTGCGGGCCAGTGCCTCGAGGGTGTCGGCGAGCACCGCCTTGGCGTCGTGCAGCAGCCGGCCAACGAGCGTCGACTTGCCGTCGTCGACGGAGCCTGCCGTGGCGAAGCGGAAGAGCCCACGCCGTCCAAGTGCCGGTGCGGGGGCGCCCCATGCGGCGGTGTCCAATGCAGCGGTGTCCAGGGTGCTGGTGTCCAGGTTGGTGGTGCTCATCTTAGAAATACCCGTCCTTCTTGCGGTCTTCCATGGCCGCCTCGGAGATGCGGTCGTCGGCGCGGGTGGCCCCGCGTTCGGTGATGGTGGTGGTGGCCACTTCGGCGATGACCTCCGCGGTGGTGAACGCCTCGGAGAGCACCGCCCCGGTGCAGGACATGTCCCCCACGGTGCGGTAGCGCACGGTGCGCCGCGTCACGGCCACGTCCTCGCCCGGCCGGCTGAATTCCCCGACGGCCCGCCACATGCCCGAGTGCTCGAAGACCTCGCGCTCGTGGGCGTAGTAGAGCGGCGGCAACGCGATGTTCTCGCGTTCGATGTAGCGCCAGATGTCCAGTTCGGTCCAGTTGCTGATCGGGAAGGCGCGCACGTGCGCACCCGGGGTGTGGCGCCCGTTGTACAGGTTCCACAGCTCGGGGCGCTGGTTGCGCGGGTCCCACTGCCCGAACTCGTCGCGCAGCGACAGGATGCGTTCCTTGGCCCGGGCCTTGTCCTCGTCGCGGCGCCCGCCGCCGAAGAGCACGTCGAAGCGGTTGGCGGCTATCGCGTCCAGCAGCGGCGTGGTTTGCAGCGGGTTGCGGGTTCCGTCGGCACGTTCGGTGAGCCGCCCGTCGTCGATGTAGTCCTGCACGCTGGCGACCACCAGGCGCAGGCCCAGCTGCTCCACGGTGCTGTCGCGGAACGCGATGACCTCCTCGAAGTTGTGTCCGGTGTCCACGTGCAGCACCGGGAACGGGACGGCCCCTGGCCAGAACGCCTTGGTGGCCAGGTGCAGCATCACCACGGAGTCCTTGCCCCCGGAAAAGAGCATCGCGGGACGCTCGAACTCGGCGGCGACCTCGCGCAGGATGTGGATGGATTCGGCCTCAAGGGCGTCGAGCACGTCGATCTCGGGCGCGGTGGCGGTGGCGGGGCGTGGTCGCTCGGGGGCTGCGGCGGGCGCGGTGGTGCTCATCTCTTGCTCCTTCGTCGGTGGGAGGGGTGTGGTGGTGCGTTCGGGGCGGGCCTGCGGTGCAGGCCCGCAGGCGGTGCCGGGCTCACCGGTGGATGCCGCATTCGGTCTTGGCGACCCCTGCCCACCGGCCGGCGCGCGGGTCTTCGCCCTCGGCCACCGGCTGGGTGCAGGGGGCGCATCCGATCGACGGGTAGCCGTTGGACAGCAGCAGGTTCACCGGGACGCTGTTGGCCGTGGCGTGGGAAATCAGCTCGTCGAAGCTCCATCCGGCCAGCGGGTTGACCTTGATCAGCCCGTGCGCCGCATCCCACGTGATGAGCGGGGTGTTGGTGCGGGTGGGTGCCTCGTCGCGGCGGACCCCGGTGAACCAGAGCCGGTAGCCGGCCAGGGTCCTGGCCAGCGGCTCCATCTTGCGCATCCGGCAGCAGGCGGCGGGGTCGCGCTCGTGCAGCCGGGGCCCGTGCTCGGCGTCCTGCTCTTCTACTGTGCGCACCGGGAGCACGTCGATGATCCGCACGTCCAGCGAAGCTGCAACCTCGTTGCGCGTCGCGTGGGTTTCGGCGAAGTGGTAGCCGGTCTCCAGGAAGAGCACGTCGACCCCTGGCAGTGCCTCGGCGACGACCGCCGGCAGCACGGCGTCGGCCATGGAGCAGGCGACGGCTACCTCTGCGGTGTCGAAGTTCCGCTTGACCCAGGCGATGACGTCGGTGGCCGAGGCGTCGAAGCCCAGTTCGGCGGCGCCTGACTCGGCAAGCGCGCGGTCGGCGGCGAGTGGGTCCACGGTGTGGGTCTCGGTGCTCATACGACGTCCTCGTCCGAGGCACGGTGCGACCACGCGGCGAAGGATTCGCCCGTCTCGGAACCGGCGGAATAGTTTTCCAGCACCCGCTCGATGTAGTCGGGCAGCTGTTCGGCGGTGACCTTGAGCCCGCGCACGGTGCGTCCCAACCCGGCCTCTCCGCGTTCGGTGGAGGCCAGTCCCCCGCCCAGGTGGACCTGGAAGCCCGGGGTCTGCCCGCCGTTGCCGTCGGGAAGCAGCTGGCCCTTCAGGCCGATGTCGGCGGTCTGGATGCGGGCGCAGGAGTTGGGGCAGCCGTTCACGTGCAGGCTCAGCGAAGGCGGCAGCCGCACGGCCGACTTCTCGGCGAAACGCTCCTCGAGTTCGGCGACCGCGGCGATGGTGGTGTCCTTGGTGTCAACGATCGCCAGCTTGCAGAATTCGATGCCGGTGCAGGCGATCGCGGAGCGGCGGAAGATGCTCGGCGCCGTGGCCAGGCCCAGCGCATCGAGTTCAGCGGCTGCGGCCCTCACCGACTCGGCGGGGATGTCCAGCGCGAGCAGTTTCTGGTGCGGGGTGGTGCGCAACCGCGCCGAACCGTGGCGCTCCAGCAGGTCCGCCAACTCCAGCAGCAGCGTCCCGGAGAGCCGGCCGGCCTTGGGGCTGGCGCCGATGAAGAAGCGCCCGTCCTTCTGCTCGTGGATGCCCACGTGGTCCCCCGGGGTGGTCGGCTTGTCCGGTGCCTGCCCGTCGGGCAGCGCGTAGCCGAGGTATTCCTCCTCGAGCACCTTGCGGAACTTTTCCGGTCCCCAGTCGGCCATCAGGAACTTCAGCCGCGCCTTGTTGCGCAGCCGCCGGTAGCCGTAGTCGCGGAAGATCGAGACCACGCCCAGCCACACCTCGGCCGCGATTTCGGGGCGCACAAACGCGCCGAGCCGCTCGGCCAGCCGGGCGTTGGTGGACAGGCCTCCGCCGACCCACAGGTCATATCCCGGCCCGTGCTCGGGGTGGTTGACCGCGATGAGGGAGATGTCGTTGATCTCGTGCACCACGTCCTGGGACGGGTGCCCGGAGATGGCGGTCTTGAACTTGCGCGGCAGGTTGGCCAGTTCGGGGTCGCCGATGAAGCGTTCGCGGATCTCGCGGATCACCGGGGTCGGGTCCAGGATCTCGTCCTTCGCGATCCCCGCCACCGGGGAACCCAGGATGACGCGGGGCACGTCCCCGCAGGCCTCGGTGGTGTCCAGGCCCACGGCCTCCAGCCGCCGCCAGATCTCCGGGACGTCCACGACGTCGATCCAGTGCAGCTGGATGTTCTGCCGGTCGGTCACGTCCGCGGTGTCCCGGGCGAAGTCGCGGGAGATCTCCCCGATGGTGCGCAGCTGCGGCGTGGTAAGCGTGCCGCCGTCGATGCGCACGCGGAGCATGAAGTAGCGGTCCTCGAGCTCGTGCGGCTCCAGGGTGGCGGTCCGCCCGCCGTCGATGCCGGGCTTGCGCTGGGTGTAGAGGCCCCACCAGCGGAAGCGGCCGTGCAGGTCGGTGGGGTCGATGGAATCAAACCCGCCCCGGGCATACACGGTTTCGATGCGCTCGCGCACGTTCAGCCCGCTGTCGTCCGCCTTGAACGCCTCGTTGGCGTTCAGCGGCGTGGTGCCGTCGATCTTCCACTGTCCGTGCGGCTTGGCCGGCGGGCGGGACGGCCGGGCGGGCCGGGTGCTTGCCTGGGTGTCGGTTGCCTGTGTCATGGCTTCGACACTAGGGCTGGCCGGCGGGGGCCCGCCAACGCCCTCCTACCCGCGGCGTCATGCCGTAACCCGGCGACCTATTCGGTGTCGGCGGGTCCCGCGCAGAGGGCTTCAGCGAGTCTTCCGGCGACACATTTCGCGATTGTGACGCCCGGGAGCAACGCCGTTGACACATAGTCGGCGCCGGCTTCGGCCAGTCGGTCGTGGAAGAACCCGGGGGCCAGCAGGAAGGAGGCGACGCCCACCCGCGGCGCCCCCGCGGCGCGTGCCGCGCCCACCGCCTCGGTCACCGACGGCGTGGCGGCGGAGCCGAAGGCGACGGCCACCGGGTGGCCCAGTTCGGCAGCCAGCAGCTCCGCCATCCGCGCCGCCTGCCGCTGTCCTGCCTCGATGCGGGTGCCCGCCGCGGCAAGCACCACGGCGTCCCCGGGTTGGTGCCCGGCCTCGGCCAGCCGGTGCGCCAGCACCGCGGCCAGGCGCTGGTCCGGGCCCACGGGTGCCGACACCCGGGTGCACGGGCGGGCGGCAGCGGCGTCGGCGATGTCCACGCGGCTGTGGAATCCCTCCGACAACAGCAGCGGGGCCACGATGGCGTCCTCGTCGGGCGGCAGTGCGGCCAGGACCGCCTCGAGCCGGGGTTCCTGGACGTCGACATAAGCCTCGTGGACCATCGCGTGGAGGCCGTCTGCGGCGAGCACCGCGGCCAGGTCCTCGCGCAGCTCGTTGATGAGCCGGCGTCCCTGGGTGTTGTCGGTGCCGTGGGCACACGCCACGACGTGCAGCCGCCGCGGCCCGGTTCCGTCGGCCGGGACGGGGATGCTCACGCCTGCCCGCGGATCAGCTTGTGGGCTGCTGCCTGCGCGACCGGACGGACGACGATCTCGTCCAGGTTCACGTGGTGCGGGGCGTTGACCGCGTAGGAGACGATGTCGGCCACGTCCTCCGCCAGCAACGGCTTGGCCACACCGGCGTAGGTCTTTTGGGCCTTCTCGCGGTCCCCGCCCATCCGGCGCAACGCGAACTCCTCGGTGTGCACCAGGCCCGGCAGCACCTCGATGACGCGCACGTTGTGCTCAACCTCCTCCAGGCGCAGCGCCTGGGTCAGCGCGCGCTGGGCCGCCTTTGCGGCGTTGTAGCCGGATCCGCCCTCGTAGCTGACCATCCCGGCGGTCGAGGTCAGGTTGAGCACGGTGCCCTCGCCGTGTGCGCGGAGCATCGGCAGGAACGCCCGGGTGACCTTCATGGTGCCCATGACGTTGGCCTGGAGCATGAAGTCCCAGTCCTCGTTCTTGGCCTCGGCCAGGTAGTCGGCGCCGCGGGCGCCGCCGGCGATGTTGATCAGCGTGTCGATGCCGCCGCCGGCCTCGACCGCGGCCAGCAGCCCGGCGACCTGGGCGTCGTCGGTCACGTCAGCGGGAACGGGCACCGCGCCGGTCTCCTCGGCGAGCGCCGCAAGGCGTTCCGCGCGGCGGGCCACGGCGAAGACCTTCCATCCGGCGGCAGCGAGGGCGCGGACGGTTGCCTCGCCGATCCCGCTGGAGGCCCCGGTGACGACGGCTGCATGGTGGGTGACTTGATTCTGTGATGACATGAGCAAAGCCTATCCAGCACGGTGGCCCGGCCCCAACAGCGATGTCGCTTCGTGGCGCCGCGGGGACAAACGCCTCAGGTCCCGTCGCCCGGGGCGTCCACGGTCCCCTGTTGGGCCTCGCGCAGGAAGTCCAGGAGCACCACCGCGTGGTTGTGCACGGTGTCGCGGGCGGCGTAGAGCAGCACCACGTCCTCGTGCTTGCGGGCGATCCCCAACAGGCGGTGGGCACCATCGGCGGCGGACCCGGCCTCCAACTCGTGGCGGTAGTGGTCGGTGAACTCGGTGAACCGCTCGGCCTTGCGGCTGAAGGCGACGCGTAGCCCGGTTGAGGGTGCCGCGTCCTTGGCCCAGTCATCGAGCGCCGCCCGCTCCTTGCCCAGCCCGCGGGGCCAGAGCCTGTCCACCAGGACCCGGTAGCCGCCGTCGGCGGGTTCGTAGGCGCGCAGCAATCGAAAGTTACCCATGCCAACAGCGTAGGACCGCCGCAGCGCATCTTCCAGCCGTTCAGGACCCGTTCCGTGGCGGCAGGCAGGACCCGTTGGCCGCAATTGCGGGATTTCCCCGCCCCGTCCAGACATACTGAAGGCACCGACCCGGCCCACCTGCAGTCCGAGAGGATCCACCCACCCCCATGAACAGCCATGTTCCAGCTCCCGTGCCCGCCGCAGAATGGTGGCGCCAGGCCGCCGTCTACCAGATCTACCCGCGCAGTTTTGCCGATGCCACCGGTGACGGCCTGGGCGACCTGCCCGGCGTGACCTCGCGCATGGGCTACCTCGCCGAGCTGGGCATCGACGCCATCTGGCTGTCCCCGTTCTACCCCTCGGCCCTTGCCGACGGCGGGTACGACGTAGACGACTACCGGAACGTCGATGAACGCCTGGGCACCCTGGAGGACTTCGACGCCATGATCGCGGCGGCCCATGCGGCAAACATCAAGGTCATCGTCGACGTGGTGCCCAACCACAGCTCCAACCGCCATCAATGGTTCACCGCCGCCCTTGCCTCGGCCCCCGGCTCTCCCGCACGCGCCCGCTACCATTTCCGTGACGGGCTGGGCGAGAACGGCGAACTCCCGCCCTCGGACTGGCCATCGCACTTTGGCGGACCCGCCTGGACCCGGATCACCGAAACCACCGGGGAAAACGCCGGGGCGCCGGGCCAGTGGTACCTGCACCTCTTTGCTCCCGAGCAGCCGGACTTGAACTGGGACAACCCGGAGATCCGCGAGGACTTCCACACCACGCTGCGCTTCTGGGCGGACCGCGGCGTGGACGGGTTCCGCGTCGATGTTGCCCACGCGCTGGTCAAGGACATGGCCCATCCGCTGCGCTCCAAGCCCTCGCTGGAGATCCTGGTCGATGACGGCACCGACGTGCTCTTTGACCGCGACGAGGTCCACCAGATCTATGAGGGCTGGCGCTCGGTGCTCAACGAATACGACCCGCCGCGCATTGCGGTGGCGGAGGCATGGGTGCCCTTCACCAACCGGCGCCTGCGCTACGCGCGGCCCACAGGACTCGGGCAGGCCTTCAACTTCGACCTGCTGCAGGCCCCCTTCGCGGCCATGGAGTTCCGCGAGATCGTGGCCCGCTGCCTCGAGGAGGCCGAGGTCTCCGGGGCATCCTCCACCTGGGTGTTCTCCAACCACGACGTGGTGCGCCATGCCTCGCGCTATTCCCTGCCCGACGGCACCGACGCGGCGGCCCAGGACGCGTGGCTGCTCTCCGGCGGCAGGGAACCTGTCGCCGATCCGGCACGCGGGCTGCGCCGGGCCCGCGCCGCAACGCTGTTCATGCTGGGCCTGCCGGGTTCCGCCTACCTCTACCAGGGCGAGGAACTGGGTCTCTTTGAGGCGGCGGACCTGCCCCTGGACTCGTTGCAGGATCCCACGTGGTTCCGCACCGGGAAGACGCTCAAGGGCCGTGACGGCTGTCGCGTGCCGTTGCCCTGGAACGCGCAGGAGGAGCACCTGGGCTTCGGCGGCCCGCCGTGGCTGCCCCAGCCTGCCTGGTTTGCCGAGCATGCCGTCAGCGCCCAGGACGCCGCGGAGGGCTCCACCCTTCAGTTCTACCGCAGCGCCCTGGCGTGGCGCCGCAAGCTGCAAACCACCGAGTCTCTCCGCTGGGTGTCTGCGCCCGATGCCGCACTCGCGCACTACCGCCGGCCCAACGGCTGGGAGGTGCTGACCAACTTCGGCACCGCTCCTGCGGACCTGCCCGATGGCCTGGACCCGGCCAGGATCGTCGTCACCAGCGGCGCGGGGCCCCTGCCCTGGGAACGGGTCCCCGGGGAAACCACCCTCTGGATCGCACCCTGACCCCCCAGGCGCACTGTTTCGGCCCGCCCCGACGTCGCAGGTGGCGCACACCGCATCGCCGGGGGCGCCGCCCGCTGTGCCTGTGGCGTGCATCAACCGCGGTCGACTGGGGGTAATGCCCGGGCTCATGGAAGAATGGGGCCCATGGCAGAAGACACCTTGGGCACAGACACGCCCGTCATCGTTTCAGTTCCGGACAAGCCCGTTCTTGAGGGCCTGGAGGAACGCCTTGGCGCCCGCTGGCGCGAACAAGGCACCTACAAGTTCAATCCCGAGACCAGCCGCGAGCAGGTCTACTCGATCGACACTCCCCCGCCGACGGCTTCCGGCTCGCTGCACGTGGGGCACATGTTCTCCTACACGCAGACCGACGTGCTGGCCCGTTACCAGCGCATGCGCGGCAAGAACGTGTTCTACCCGATGGGCTGGGACGACAACGGCCTGCCCACCGAGCGCCGTGTGCAGAACTACTACGGCGTGCGCTGCGACCCGACGTACTCCTACGTCGAGGGCTACCGTCCCCCGGCGACCCCGGCGAAGAACCAGCGCGACTGGGACGTCGTGAGCCGCAAGAACTTCATCGAACTCTGCGAGGAACTCGCGGTCGAGGACGAGAAGGTCTTCGAGCACCTCTTCTCCACCCTGGGCCTGTCCGTGGACTGGGACCTGACCTACCGCACCATCGACGACGTGTCGCGTGCCGTCTCGCAACGCGGCTTCCTGGCCAACCTGGCCAAGGGCGACGCCTACATGGCCGAGGCACCCACCCTGTGGGACGTCACCTTCCGCACCGCGGTGGCCCAGGCGGAACTGGAGGACCGGGAAGTGCCCGGCGCCTACTACCGCTACCCGTTCACCGCCGAGGACGGCACCCAGGTCTTCATCGAGACCACCCGTCCCGAGCTGCTGGCTGCCTGCGCCGGCCTGGTGGCAAACCCGGACGACGAGCGCTACAAGCCGCTCTTCGGCAAGACCGTCACCTCCCCGCTCTTCGACGTTCCGGTCACGGTCTTCCCGCACGCACTTGCCAAGATGGACAAGGGCTCGGGCATCGCGATGGTCTGCACCTTCGGAGACCTGAACGACGTGACCTGGTGGCGCGAGCTGCAGCTGCCGACCCGCGCCATCATCGGCCGCGACGGCCGCGTCATCGCCGAGACCCCGGAGTGGATCACCACCGAGGCCGGGCGTACGGCATACGCCGCGATCGCCGGCAAGACGGTGTTCTCCGCCAAGGAGGGCGTCGTTGAGCTGCTGGCCGCCGCCAACCTGCTCGACGGCGAGCCGAAGAAGATCAGCCACCCGGTGAACTTCTTCGAAAAGGGCGACAAGCCCCTTGAAATCGTGTCCTCCCGCCAGTGGTACATCCGCAACGGCGGGCGCGACGAGGAACGCCGCGAGCGCCTCATCAAGCGCGGCGAGCAGATCGAGTTCCACCCGGCCTTCATGCGCTCGCGCTACGAGAACTGGATCTCAGGCCTGAACGGCGACTGGCTGGTCTCCCGCCAGCGCTTCTTCGGCGTGCCGGTGCCGGTCTGGTATCCGCTGGATGCGGCCGGGGAACCCGACTACGAGAACCCGATCCTGCCCACGGACGAAATGCTGCCGGTCGACCCGGCCGCGGACGTGGCACCGGGTTACGAGGAGTCCCAGCGCAACGAAGCCGGCGGCTTCGTGGGAGACGCCGATGTGCTCGACACCTGGGCCACCAGCTCGCTGACCCCGCAGATCGTGGGCCGCTGGTCCCGCGACGAGGACTTCTTCAACAAGGTCTTCCCGTTCGACCTGCGCCCGCAGGGCCACGACATCATCCGCACCTGGCTCTTCTCCTCCGCAGTGCGTGCCGATGCGCTGCACGACGTGGCCCCGTGGAAGCACGCGGCGATCTCGGGCTGGATCCTGGATCCGGACCGCAAGAAGATGTCCAAGTCCAAGGGCAACGTGGTGGTCCCCACCGACGTGCTCAACGACTACGGCTCCGACGCCGTTCGCTACTGGGCGGCCAGCGCCAAGCTGGGCGCGGACACCGCGTACGAGATCAACCAGATGAAGATCGGCCGCCGCCTGGCGATCAAGATCCTCAACGCTTCCAAGTTCGTGCTGAACCTGGGCGCCACCGAAGCGAATGTCATCGCCGGCGACGCCTCGGTCATCACCAACGGGCTGGACAAGTCCCTGCTCGCCCGCCTGTCCCAGGTCATCGACGACGCCTCCCGCGCCTTCGATGCCTACGACTACGCACGTGCATTGGACATCACCGAGTCGTTCTTCTGGTCGTTCACCGACGACTACGTGGAGCTGATCAAGGACCGTGCCTACGGTGCCCGCGGCGACGCGGAACAGGCCTCGGTGCTCGCCACCCTGGCCACCACGCTGGATTCGGTGCTGCGCCTCTTTGCCCCGTTCCTGCCCTTCGCCACCGAAGAGGTCTGGGGCTGGTGGCGCGCCGGATCCGTCCACCGCGCCCCATGGCCCGGTTCCGCCCATCTGGCCGGCGCCGTCGAAGGCGCCAACACCGCAGTGTTGCCGATCGTCGGCGAAGCCCTCTCGGGCATCCGAAAGGCAAAGTCCGAGGCCAAGGTCAAGCAGCGCACCGAGGTGCTCTCCGGCGTGATTTCCGCGCCCGAGGCCACCCTGGAATTGTTGCGCAGCGGACTGGGCGACCTGTTGGCCGCCGGTAACGCCAAGGACATGACCTTGGTTGCCGCCGACGGGGACCTGTCGGTCAACGATGTGGTGCTGGCACCGGCCGAGGACCCTGTCCAGGCCTAGTCGCCGTGCGCCGGGGGTTTCTCCGGCAACGAGGGCGCGG